>CAZUVP010000035.1:0-4862 GCA_964623855.1 uncultured Candidatus Saccharibacteria bacterium
GGCCAGATTAGAAGAAAGCCGATAGCAAAAATCAGAACTAATATTTTTAGAGTTTGTCCTAATTTTTCCTTTCTTAATAACCACCAGACAAAGGCTACCAAAACAAAGAAAGGAAGTAAAAGGATGACAGAAAACTTTAAAAGTTGGGCGATTCCAAAAGCGATACCGGCAAAAATTATATTCTTGGTGCCTGGCGATTTTAAAGCTCGAATAAAGTAATAAGTGGCAATAAAGACGCCCGCTGCCGCCCCCAAGTCTGTCGTTACCAACCTGCCGTGAGCCAAAAAGGTAGGGGAGAAGGAAAAGAAAAAAAGAGCCAAGAGCCCGGTGCAATTGCCGAATAACTCTCTTGCCCATTTGAAAACATAAACTCCTAACAGAACCAGAATTAATATCATGGGTATTCGTCCCCAGAAAATCATTTGTTCTGCCGGGTTTTGGGATTCATAAAGAAAATGAAAACCGAAGTCCCACTGGCCATTAATGTCTTCCTGCCAGGATTGAATATCAGAAGGGAAGTTTATGTCTTTTATGAAAAGCAGGGGGATAGCAGCCAGGTCTTTCAAGAGGGGAGGATGTTCTGGATTCAGCCGCATATCCTGCTGGGTTAGGTAGCTGTAGCCAGCCGGCAGGTGGGCTACTTCGTCCATGGTTAGAGAATCATTTTTCAGGCTGAAAAGAGCAATAAAAAAAACAAATATTAGAAGGCAAGAAGCCAGAATATTTGTTGTTCGATTAGAAATATTCATAAATTAAATCCAATGCTTTTTTTTGAAGAAAGAGAATAAAAATCCCATCAGGGCCAGCATTATTACTACAATTATCCAAAAGCCAGCGGGGGATTCATCAAAAGGTAAATTAACGTTCATTCCCCAGATAGATGCAATAAGAGTTAGGGGGAGCAAGATTACCGAAAATACGGTTAAAAGCTGAATAATTTCATTGGTCTTCGTGGAAAGCAATGATTGATTAGTGTCTTCCAGGGCTTCAATAGTTTCTTTGTAACTTTTTAAAGCATTCCAGGATTTACTGAAGGTGCCTATAATATCAGTAAAGTAAGGAGAAAATCTTTCTCCGAAAAACTTTTCTCCTTCTTTGGCAAGAGAATCCAAAGTCTCTTCTTGGGGTTCAATGGTTCGCCAGAAGTTGATGATGTCGGTTTTTACCAAGGATATCTCCCTGACCATTTCTTTTTCTTTTCCTATAAAAATATCCTGCTCGATACTTTCAATTTTAGCGTTAATTCTGTCAAGTTTTGTAAGACAACTTTTCCAGACGGAAGTCAAAAGAAGATAAAGCAGGTAGCCTGCACTCCAGTTCATATAGCGCTTCTTGACGTCGGGGTAAACATTACATTTATCAAATAAAGATTTTAGAGGAACGATGGATTTGTAATGGCAGGTAACTAAAACGTCTTTTGTGACTATAATATCCAATTCTCTGGGCCTGGTTTCCCTCGTATCCTTTATATGAATCGGGTAATAAAAGGTCATAAAAAGATACTTTTTATAAGCTTCTGCTTTAGGGCGGTGGCCAAAGGGGATTAATTCTCCCAAAACTAAAGAATGAAAATGAAAGTTTTTCCTTAAATAGTTAACATCCTCTTTCACCGGGTCTTGAATATCAATCCAGGTTACTTTTGGGCCTCTTATAATGCGTCGCATTATATTATTGTAGCAAAAACAATTTAAAGAATAAAGTCCAAATTTAGCACTCTTGACATCGGACTGCTAATTTCTTAATATAATAAATATGCCAATAACAGAAAGACAAAAAGACATCCTGGGAAGTTTGGTAAAAGAATATATTGATTCTGCCCGGCCCGTCAGTTCTCATTTCTTAGAAAAAGAGTATGATTTTGGCGTTTGCCCCGCTACCATCAGAAACGAAATGCAAAAACTGACAGATGTAGGATTCTTAAGTCAGCCTCACACCTCAGCGGGAAGAGTTCCCACTGACAAGGGATATCGCTTTTTTGTTGATAATTTAATCAATAGAAATATTGAAGAAGATTTTAATGTAGATCATGATATTAAAGCTGTTACTAAATTTCTGGCTTCGGAATCTTTTAATTTAGCTTTGGGTTATTTGACTATCGAAAAAATTTCATGGAAAGAGGGTTGGAAGCAGGTTTTGGCTGAGCCGGAATTTTCCCAAACCGGTCTAGCGGCGGAATTCGCCAGGATGATTGACGATTTCGAAGAGCATATTGAAGAATTTTTTCTGCCGGAAATTAAAATTTATATCGGTAAAGAAAACCCAGTTTCTAAAGTTAGAGATTTCAGTATAATAACTTTAGGATTTGAAGATGGTCTTTTTGCTCTTTTGGGACCAAAGAGAATGAGTTACGATAAAAACATTAAACTATTTTTTCATTTATGTCAGAAGACTTAAAAAAGAAGCTGCAAGAGTGCGAAAAGAAAAAAGAAGAATATCTTGCTGGCTGGCAGAGAGCGAAAGCCGACTTTCTTAACTATAAAAAAGAAGAAAGAGAAAGGACGGAAGAAACCTTAAAATATGCAGGAGAGATATTGAGTTTGAACCTTCTTCCTATTTTAGATAATTTTGATTTTGCCGGAAAAAACCTGCCGGAAAACCTAAGGAAAGATGAAAACGTAAAGGGGATTTTACAGATTAGAAAGCAGATTCTGGATTTTCTGAAAACCCAGGGGATAGAGGAAATAAAAGCAAAACCAGGAGACAAGTTTGACCCTCGTTTTCAGGAAGCAGTGGAGACGGCTGAAGGAAAGGAAGCAGGAACAATTTTAGAAGAAATAAAAAAAGGTTATACAATAAATGGCAAGGTTTTGCGCCCTGCCAAAATAAAAGTAAGTAAATAATAATAAAACTATGGCAAAAATATTAGGTATTGATCTGGGAACTACTTTTTCTGCTATGGCAGTAGTAGACAAAGGAGAGCCCAAAATTATTGAGAATGCAGAAGGAGGCAGAACTACCCCTTCTATAGTAGCTGTCACCAAGGCCGGAGAGCGGTTAGTGGGGGTTTTAGCCCGAAGGCAGCAGATTACCAACCCCCAGAATACAATCTTTTCAATCAAACGGCTGATTGGCCGGAGATTTTCAGATACTGAAGTCCAGAGAGATAAAAAGCTTATGCCCTATGAAATCAAGGAGGCTTCGGATGGCGGCGTGGAAGTGAAACTGGGAGAAAAATGGCTAAAGACCGCTGAAGTTTCAGCTATGATTTTACAAAAACTGAAAGCAGACGCCGAGGCTAAACTGGGAGAAAAGATTACAGAAGCCATAATCACCTGCCCTGCTTATTTTGATGACAATCAGAGAAAAGCTACCAAAGTGGCGGGCGAAATTGCCGGCTTCAACGTAAAGAGAGTGATAAACGAACCGACAGCCGCGGCTTTGGCTTACGGTTTAACCCAAAAAGGAGAAAGGCAGATTGTAGTTTATGATTTTGGCGGAGGCACCTTTGATATTTCCATACTTGATGTTTCAGAAGACACGGTAGAGGTAAAAGCAACAGGTGGTGATACTCATTTGGGCGGAGATGACTTTGACCAGAAAATAATGGACTGGCTGGTAGATGAATTTAAAAAAGACCAAGGGATTGATTTATCAAAAGACCCTTTGGCCCTGCAAAGAATTAAAGAAGCTGCTGAGAAAGCAAAGATAGAATTATCCAGTGCTTTGGAGACGGAAATAAATCTTCCTTTTGTAACTTCCGACTCTGCCGGTCCCAAGCATCTTTATTACAAAATGTCGCGGGCCAAACTGGAAGATTTGGTTTCTGAATATATTTCCAAGTCCCTTGATTTAGTCAAACAAACCTTAAAAGAAGCAAAGCTTGGCGTAAAAGATATTGAAGAAATTGTTCTGGTGGGTGGACAGACCAGAATGCCCAAAATTCAGGAAGAAATTAAGAACATTTTTGGCAAGGAAGCCAACAAAACAATTAATCCCGATGAAGTAGTAGCTGTGGGGGCGGCCATTCAGGCAGGAATTTTGCAGGGAGAAGTGAAAGACGTCTTGCTTTTAGACGTAACCCCTTTGTCTCTTGGCATTGAAACATTGGGAGGGGTAAGCACTGTTCTTATTTCCAAAAACACCACGGTTCCCACTGCTAAAAGCCAGATATTTTCTACGGCTGCCGACAGCCAAACCTCAGTAGAAGTTCATGTTTTACAGGGTGAGAGGTCAATGGCTCAAGATAACAAGAGTATGGGCAGGTTTATGCTGGACGGTATCCCTCCGTCTCCCCGGGGAGTTCCCCAAATTGAAGTTACCTTTGATATTGATGCCAACGGCATATTAAATGTGACTGCCAAAGACAAGGCCATCGGGAAAGAGCAGTCAATTCGAATTGAAGGGTCTACGGGCATTTCTAAAGAAGAAGTAGAGAGGATGAAAAAAGAAGCTGAAGTTCACGCAGAAGAGGACAAAAAGAAGCAGGGACTTATTGAGGCAAAGAATATGGCTGATAACTTGGTTTACACAACCGAGAAAACTTTAAGGGAAGCAGGTGATAAGGTGCAGGCTGACGCCAAAAAAGAGATAGAAGAGAAACTAGAAGCTTTGAAAAAAGTCAAAGAAAGTGATAATATAGATGAGATTAAAGCTAAAACTACAGACCTTTCTCAATCAATCCAGAAAGTAGGAGCAGAGTTGTATAAAACAGTAAAGGACCAGAAATCGGAGGAAGGGAAAAGCCCGAAAGAAGGAAAAGGGCCGGAAGAAGGCGAATACAAAGAAAAGTAAAATATGGCGAAAGACTATTATCAAATTTTAGGAATTTCTCGTTCAGCTTCCCAAGAAGATGTAAAGCAGGCCTACCGAAAACTGGCTCATAAATATCATCCTGACAAGGGAGGAGACGAAAAAAAATTCAA
>CAZUVP010000036.1:0-4836 GCA_964623855.1 uncultured Candidatus Saccharibacteria bacterium
TTTTCTGCCCTCGTGGCGGAATTGGAATACGCGTAGCGCTTAGGACGCTATCCCGCAAGGGTTGCAGGTTCGAGTCCTGCCGAGGGCACAAATAAAATCCCCCACCGTATTTGGTGGGGGAGTGTTTTTGTATCTTTTAGACAATCTTTACAGTAATTTTCTTTTTCTTTTCTCTTACAATTTTTGGTATTCTAATGGTTAAAATCCCTTCTTTTAATTCAGCTAACGCTCGACCGGGGTCAACTTCTACTGGCATGATTATTTCTCTGGAGAAAGACCCCCAGTAGCATTCCTGAGTAAAGTAATCTCCTTCTTTCTCAAAAGGTTTTTCTCTGAAGCCCTTTATGGCAATAATGTCTTTTTCTAAAGAAACATCTAAATTTTCTGATTTTACTCCGGCAATAGCCGATTGGATTATCAATTCATTTTCTGTTTGATAAACATCAATAGCTAACTGGCCTTCCGGTTCAAACCATTCTTCTTTTTCTTCCCGCCCAGATTCTTCTGGGCGAGGCTCGCCCCCTTCTGGGGCGGCTTCATCATTTTCTATAGAGGCTGTTTTAATTTCTAATTTCTGCACTTCTTCTACGAGAGGCTCTTCCTCCAGGGGTTTTTTAACTCGCGGTTTCCTGGAATTATTCGCCTTTTTCTTTTTAGGTTTTTCTTCTTCCTCTTCCAATAATTCTTCAACAGCTCCTTCTTCAACCCCCATTCCCTTTTTAAGTTTTTCAAAAAATGACGCCATATTTTATTTTACCTGCTGGCCTGTAGGCAGGCAAACACTTTTAATTTTCTTCAACTTTTTAAAGCCAAAAGTAACAAATCCTGCCAAACCTACTAAAATTAAGATTGGCATTAGAAAAGAGATAGGTCCTTCTTTCTCTATTATATAGAAATTAAATGCTCCGTGCAAGACAACAGCTAAAACTATCCCTAAAAGCAGAAGCTTACCCCGGTGCTTGATTTGGTAAAAAGACAGAGCTAGGAAGAAGCCAAGGGTGCCGGAACACAAAGCGTGCAGAAGGGTTGCCCCGAAAAACCTAAGAATACTGGTTGGGAAAACTTCTGTCGTGGCTAAGGGAAGCAGATACAAAATATTTTCCAAGGCAGCAAACCCCAAAGCTGCAATTATCATATAAAGCATAAGATCAACTGGTTCATCAAACGCTGAGTGCCTGACTACCTTTCCCCTTACCACAAGATATTTTACAAACTCTTCAATAAAAGCCACCCCTAAAAACCAATACAAAATAGAAATAATAAAAGAAGAAAGAGAAAGAGTTGCCCTGCTTAACATTTCCAGAAAACCCAACTCAATTAATATGACCGGTAAAGCTGCTATCATTCCGTAAAGAAAGATCTTCAATATCATTCGCTTGGATTCAGGATGTCTGTCTTTTTTTAAATAAAACAAAAGCCAGATAGCACTCGGTAGAACCCCCGCAATTATATAAATAAAATAACTCATACTTTACTTGGCCAAGCTTCAATCATAAGACACTTACCTTTATTTTTTATCGGTATTTTCTGATAGATTTCTTCAGTAACAAAAGGAATAAAAGGATGTAAAAGTTTTAGAGAAGTAGCCAATACATATAATAAGATGTCTTTGGTCTGTTGGTTTCTTTTGTCTTTTGCATATTCTATATATAAGTCGCAAAAGTCATGCCAGAAGAAATCGTACAAAGTATGAGCTGCTTTCCCAAATTTAAAACTCTCAATGTCTTTATTAACCGACTTCGTCGTTTTATTTAGCTGATTCAATATTTTTTTATCAGCCGCTGTCAAATGAGAAAGGCCAGGCCTCTTTCCGTTGAGGCTTCGCCCCGGCGCATTTCCAGTTTGCATCAGTACAAACCGTGAGGCGTTCCAGATTTTGTTGCAGAATTTCTTTCCCATTGAGATATTATCTTCTACAAATCTGATGTCTTGTCCTCCCATAATCTGATAGGCGATGCCAAAGCGAGTAGCGTCTGCACCGTATTTCTCCACAAGTTTTATCGGGTCAATACCGGTACCCAACGACTTTGACATTCTTTTTCCTTCTCTGGTTAGAACAGTGGCATGAATTAAAACCGTATGAAAAGGGCCTTTTTTTATAAATTCCAGCCCGGAAAATATCATTCTGGTTACCCAAAGGTTAATGATTCCCCGGTCGGTAATCAAAACATCTGTTGGGTAAAATATTTTAAGGTCTTTTGTTTTTTGGGGCCAGCCCAGAGTGGCAAGTGGCCAGAGGGCAGAAGAAAACCAGGTATCTAAAACGTCGGGGACTCGAACATAGTTTTTAGGAGGATTGTCCCCGACGTAAATTTCTAATTTCGAATTTCTAATTTCTAAATTATTTCGGATTTCGGATTTAGGATTTCGGATTTCTCCCTGTTTTTTATAAACAGGGAGCTTGTGTCCCCACCATAACTGCCGGGAAATGCACCAGTCCTGAATGTTTTTTAGCCAGTTAAAATATACCCTTTCCCAGCGCTTGGGGGAAAATTTTACCTTGCCTGATTTTACTGCTTTTATTGCCATTTTAGCCAAACTATCCATTTTTAAAAACCACTGTTTTGAAGGAATAGGTTCTATTAAAGAGCCGCAGCGATAACAGTAAGGAGCAGAATGGGTGTAATCTTCCACTTTTTCAATTAAGTTTTCTTTTTCCAGTTTTTCTATTACTTTCTCGCGACAGGCCAAAGGAGAAAGCCCGGGGCAGACCTTTGATTCTGCTGTCATTTTACCTTTCTCATTGATTATCAAGACAGATTCTAATTTATGACGTTGACTTATTTCCCAGTCAGTGAAGTCGTGAGCCGGGGTGACTTTAACAGCTCCCGTCCCGAATTTTGGGTCTACTGCTCTGTCAGTAATTACAGGAATTTCTCTGTTCACCAGGGGCAAAATTGCTTTTTGTCCGATTATATCTTTGTATCTTTTATCTTTAGGATTGACAGCCACTGCCATGTCTCCCAACATGGTTTCAGGCCTGGTGGTGGCTACGGTTATGCTCCCCTTGTTTTTTAGAGGATAACGGAGATACCATAAATTTCCTTTTTTTTCTTTATACTCCAATTCCAAATCAGAAAGAGAAGTCTGGCATCTGGAACACCAATTAACTACTCTTTCTCCCTGATAAATCCAGCCTTTTTTGTAGTAATGTAAAAAAGCGGTTTCAACTGCTTTAACATAGTCTTTGTCCATGGTGAAACGGGTTCTTGACCAGTCCAAAGAGCAGCCAAGGGCTTTGAGCTGGTCCAGGATAATGTTCCCGTATTTTCGTTTCCATTGCCAGACTCTCTCAATAAACTTTTCTCTTCCCAAATCAAACCGGGTCTTGCCTTCTTTTTTCAGCTGTTTTTCAACAACATTCTGAGTGGCGATGCCAGCATGGTCGGTTCCTGGCAGCCAGAGAGTTTTAAATCCCTCCATTCTTTTTTTGCGAATCAGAATATCGTGGATAACATCTTGGAGTGCATGGCCCATATGGAGTTCTCCTGTTACATTTGGAGGGGGAATAACGATAGTGTAGGCTTTTCTTCTTTTTCCTGGAAGCTTGTCAGGATTAAAAAAGCCTGACTTTTGCCAGAGAGCGTAGATTTTATTTTCAACTTTTTCCGGCCGATAGATTTTTGACAGGTTAGACTTCATAATTTTCTATCTATTCTTAGATTAGCATTGGCTTTAATTTTTTTCCAATTTTTCTTTTTTCTCCGGTTGAAATAAACAGCGATACCTGTCATTAGAGCATTGTCAGTACAAAACTCAGAATCTGGAATATAGAATTTACAATATGGAATTTCTTTTTTAACTCTTTCTCTAAATTGTTTGCGCAATTCATTGTTGGCGGCTACGCCGCCACCCAAAATAATTGATTTTGTTTTATAGTTTTTGGCTGCTTTTAAAGTTTTTTTGATTAACACATCAATTATTGCTTGTTGGGCTTCGTGGCACATAGCCTGGATATATTTTTTGGATTTTCTTTCTTTTGGTTTGCGATTTTTAAAATCATAAAGCACAGCCGTCTTTAACCCGGAAAAACTGAAATCATAATTTTTCTGATGTATCATCGGTCTCGGTAGATTAATCGAGGCGAAGCCTCCCTCAAATTTAGCAGCAAGCTTAGCAATGGCTGGTCCTCCCGGATACCCCAGCCCCAGTATTCTGGCTACTTTATCAAAACATTCACCAGCCGCATCGTCCTGGGTTTCACCCAGAATTCTATATTTACCGACACCTTTCATCAGGATTAATTGGGTGTGTCCTCCTGATACCACTAAACAAATCGCCGGAAACATTGTTTGGAAATTAGAAATTAGAAATTGAAAATTATTGCCAATAAAATTGACAAGAATATGGGCCTCAATATGGTTTATAGGGACAATGGACACCTTAAGTTTTTTTGCCAGGTCTTTTGCAAAATTAACTCCCACCCATAAACAGGGGTCCAATCCAGGCCCTGCAGTCACCCCAATTAAATCTATCTTATTATGAGAGACTTTTTTGATTAAAAGCGGAAGGTTTTTTTGGTGTTCTCTTTTGGCTAAAGAAGGATAAACGCCTCCATATTTCTGATGGAGTTTTACTTGAGAAGAAACAATATTGCTTTTAATTTCTAATTTCGAATTTCTAATTTCTAATACAGCGACACACGTATCGTCGCAACTTGTTTCAATCGCTAAGATTCTCATACTCTTTACAATTATCATAAATTTAGCTAATATTAAAGGGAAATTTTAGGGCCCCATCGTCTAATGGTTAGGACATCAGATTTTCAATCTGACGACCGGAGTTCGACTCTCCGTGGGGCCGCATGGAAAGGGAATATTTAGAGATTGCCCATGC
>CAZUVP010000037.1:0-4696 GCA_964623855.1 uncultured Candidatus Saccharibacteria bacterium
TTTTTAATGGTAAAAACAAGTATTGTCGAGAACTTTATGAAAGAACAAAAATTAAAAAAATCCTTTATGGCAAGGAAGCTAAATTTTTCGGAGAGGAGAATGTCTTGGGAGCCAAAGCGATAGCTAAGGAATTAGGCATGGCAGAAGAAGAAATTAACAGGGCTATTGAAGAGATGAAAGACAAGCTCCCTTGCATCAAACTTAAAAAATCCTCTATCAAAAATGACAGAGGCGAAGCCTTCATCAATGTGATAGATGCCAGTTATTCGGCAAATCCAACAGGGACAGTGGCGCATTTGGAATATCTGGCAACCCTTCGACAGGCTCAGGGCAAGAGAAAAATAATAGTTATGCCTTGTTTAATTGAGTTGGGCAAGGCTTCAAAAGAGGTTCATCAAAGAATAGGTAAGAAGATAGGGGAGATTTGTGATTTGGCAATTATCACTACAAAAGACAGATTTAAAGAAATCCGGGCCGGTGCCCAAATGACAGAGGCGAGGCCTCAATCATCTGAAATTGTGTTTATAGAAGAACCAAAAAAAATTCTGGAGAAAATTAAAAGTGTCGCTCGAGAAGGAGATGTAGTTTTACTGGAAAGCCGGGTTCCTGGCCAGCTAATTAAATGGTTAACAAAACAATGAGTATTTTAAAGCCGATTTCCATATCTTTATCTCCAAATACCGAAAGAGACGATGTCTGGCTAGCTTTTAAGTTGCTCTTTCAGCCTTGGCACTGGAATGGCGAGGCGAAGTCTCGACAGTTAGAGGAGGAGCTCAAAAACTATTTGGGGGTGGATTATGCTATATCTTTTAACAGCGGGAGGTCAGCTTTGATGGCAATTTTGGAAGTAATAGGCGTAAAAAAAGGAGATGAGGTATTGCTGCAGGGGTTTACCTGTAATTCTGCTGTAAATCCGATTTTAGAAAAGAAAGTTAAGCCAGTTTATGTAGATATTGACGACACTTTAAATCTTGATCCAGTAGATCTTCAGAGGAAAATAACTTCCAGGAGTAAAGCTGTAATGGTTCAGCATAATTTTGGATGGCCCGCTCAAATAGGAGAAATTTCAAGAATTGCCAGAGAAAACAATTTATTTTTGATTGAGGATTGCGCTCACAGTTTAGGAGCTAAATATAAAGGAAAATTATGTGGTACTTTCGGAGAAGCAGCTTTTTTTAGCTTTGGCAGAGACAAAGTTATCTCTTCTGTTTTTGGGGGAATGGCAGTAGCTAATGATAAAAAAATAGGGGAGAGCGTTAAGAGATTTCAGGAAAAATTAGATTATCCTTCTTTCTTCTGGACTTTCCAGCAGTTATTGCATCCTGTTTTAATGAATTGGAAGATTCTGCCAGCTTACGCCTTACATCCGTTTCTAGGCAGGATTATTATGGGGGTTTTTCATAAAGCTGGCATTCTTTCCAAAGCAGTTTATAAAGAAGAAAAGAAAGGAAAGATGGGGAAGTATTTCCCAAAACTTCTTGCTAATGCCTTTGCAATTTTAGCTTTAAATCAGTTCAAAAAATTAGAAAAATTCAATAATCATCGGAGAAAAATAGCAGATTTCTACCAAGAGCAATTAACAAACCTTTATTTGCCTTTAAATACTTCCCAAAAAGAAATAATTCCTGTTTTTATGCGTTATCCCGTTTTACTGGAAAAAGAAACAGAAGATGTTTTAAAAGAAAGTAGAAAAAAAAGAATTTTTTTAGATGATGGATGGCGGAAAACTCCAATTATTCCACGGGATACAGACATTAAAAAAATGGATTATAGTTTTGGCAGCTGTCCTCGGGCAGAAAAAGTATCTGAACATATTTTGAATTTACCAACCAGTATTAATATTTCGAAAGAAGATGCTCAAAAGATTGTTGATTTTATTAAAAAATATGGAAGTTAGAGAAATTAATAACAAAGAAACTTGGGAGGATTTTTTCAAAGAACAGAAGGACAAGACATTTCTTCAGTCTTGGAATTGGGGCAATTTTCAGGAGAAAATGGGGAATAAAATCTGGCGCTTGGGAATATTTGATAATGATGGAAGTCTGGCTTCTGCCAGTTTGGTGGTGAAGATTGAAGCAAGAAGAGGGACTTTTTTATTGGTACAACACGGTCCTTTGGGGAAAAAAGAAGCTTTTAATATTTTTTTTGAGGAGTTAAAGAAAATCGCCAAGGCAGAAAAGGCAAGTTTTATTAGGGTAGCTCCGCTTCTAGAAAGAAATGATGAGAACAAAAAACTATTTCAAAGTTTAGGGTTGAGAGAAGCTCCCATGCATGCCAATGCTTACGAAGCTACCTGGAAGCTGGATATTACTCCCCCAGAAGAAGAGCTTTTAAAAAATATGAGAAAAACCACTCGTTATTTGATTCGCCAAACCTTAGAAAACCAGGATATAACGGTTGAGAAAAGCCAAAGTCCGGTTGATGTTATAGCTTATCAAAAACTTAATGAAGAGGTTTCCAAAAGACAGAAATTTGTTCCTTTTTCTCCGGAGTTTATTAAAAATGAATTTGAGGTTTTTTCTGAAGATAATCAGGTCTTGTGGCTTTTCGGTAAATACAAAGGGGAGATAGCTGCCGCCGCTCTTGTTGTTTTTTGGTCCGGTGTCGGTTTCTATCATCAAGCAGCTTCACTGGAGAAATACGCCAAACTCTCCATTCCTTATTTGCTTTGTTGGGAGGCGGTGAAAGAAGCTAAAAAAAGAGAATGTTCTCTTTTTGATTTTTGGGGGTTTGTTGACCCCAAAACAAATCCCCGCCATCCTTGGGCAGGACCCACTTTATTTAAGATGGGCTTTAGGGGGCAGATTTATGAGTACCTGAAAACCCAGGATTTGCCTCTTTCTCTGAAATACTGGCTGACTTTCCTTTTTGAGAAATTAAGAAAACAGAAAAGGGGATTGTAAGGCGATGAAAAATAAATACAGAAAACCGCATCAATTCAAAAGGAGAAAATCGTTTTTAATAAATCGATTTTTTTGGCTGTCAATTTTAGTTGTTTCTGCCTTGGCCGGATTCCTTTATTTTCTGTTTTTTTCAGACACCTTTCAGATTAAAGAAATCAGAGTAGAAGGCGAGGAAGAAGTGTCAGAAGAAAGAATTATTTCACTTTTTCCATTAAAGAATATATTTTTGATTGATGTAGCAGGAATAAAAAATGATATTTTAAATAAGTTTCCTCAGATAGAAAAGATAGAAATAAAAAGAAAATTCACTGACGTCATAGAAATAAATGTTTCAGAAAGAAAAGCTATAGCTAACTGGTGTAGGGAGGAAGAGTGTTTTTTAATGGACGCTAAAGGAATTGTTTTTAAAAAAGAGCTTTTGGAGAATGGTTTTTGCAAGATAGGGGATATCCAAAATTCAGAATTCTCTTTGGGAGAAAAAATGATAGAAGAAGAAGAACTTTCCCAAATCTTAAAGGTTTCCGGGCAGCTTGAACCAAATCTGGAGCTTCCTTTGGAAAAGTTTTTAATTTTTTCTGAAGACAAACTGGCAGCTAAAATGACAGAGGATTGGGAGATTTATTTCAATCTCCAAAAAGACATTGACTGGCAGCTGGTTAAACTGACCGCTGTCCTGGAAGAAAAAATCCCTTCAGAAAACAGAAAGGATTTGGAATATATTGAACTTCGCTTCGGTAATTTCGCTCCTTACAAGTATAAGGACTAATAAATTTTGTAGACAAAGATTGAGTAGCCTATTTTAGCAATAGGCGTATACTGTCCCAGCCAGAGATATTGTCCTGTTGGCTGGTCAAAGCCGGGGGCAGGAAGTCCCTGGCCGCCCTGCAAGAAAGTTGCAGAAACCGCAAGATAACTGTCAGAAGGCAGGTCTTTTAGAGAGCGATCCCCCCACCAGGGGGCGTATTTTTTTCCAAGATAGTATTCCGGATCGCTGCCGCCGAAATAATTGACATAAATCTTCTCTATATTATTCTCTTCTGCCCAGTTGTTTAACCTTTTTAAATCCTGACCCCAGTCAAGATTAGAATCAACCGTATAAAGATAGCCTTTATTGGGACCTCCGACTGTTTCGTTGAAATAAGCCAAGAAATGAGGATAAAGAGAAACCACGGTAAATGCCTGCCAAATGATTAAAGCCAGGAGAAGTAAATATTTTAATTTAAGGCGTGGTGCTTTCAGCCAGCTTATTGTTCCCCAGCCGACTAACAGAAACATAAAAGGAAAAGTTGGCATCAGATGCCTGACGCCAATATTTAAAGTTCCTACCAAGGAAGCTGCCCAGTAAACAGCAATAAAGATAGCCATGGCGAATTGAGGGAAGTTTGATTTCAGCCATTCCTTCCATTTTCTTAAGTTGCTTATCCAGACGGCATAGATTAAAGCCAGAATGGTAAGGATATGGAAAGCCAGAGGCACTTTTATCGCGTAAACAACCGGAAAATAGTTCCGCCAGCCCAGATTGGAAATTTCTCCCAAAAAATAAGTAGTATTGCCCCCTGTCACCCGGTTGAAGACCATAAAGAGGCCGGTCAGATACTGGGCATATGGGCGGAAGATGGGTTTATCTGCCATCCAAACAAGGGGATCTTTTATAAAATCAGGATAAGCTGCAAGATAAACTTCGGCGTCTCTGGCCTGGCGCTCGGCAGGATAGTTCAAAACATGATATTGGTAGATTGGCCAGATTAGAAGAAAGCCGATAGCAAAAATCAGAACTAATATTTTTAGAGTTT
>CAZUVP010000038.1:0-4610 GCA_964623855.1 uncultured Candidatus Saccharibacteria bacterium
TTTCTGTCTGAACTATAATAATTCTTTTGGAAACACCTATTTGGGGAGCAGCCAGTCCCACGGTCATTTCGTCCCCTTTGACAATTTCTTTCATTTTTTCAATAAGGTCTTTTGTCTCCTGTGTTATTTCTTTAATCTCTTCGGCTTTCTTTTTAAGGATAGGGTTTGGGTATTTTTTAATTTCGAAATTATTCATAGCGACGAAGGGCTTCAACCGGTTTGAGTTTAGCTGCCTGACTGGCCGGAAAAAAACCAGCTAGACAACCCACTCCAAAAGAAAAGACCAATCCAAAGATAATTAATCCTGGGGTGATTGAAGCTGTAAAGTAAAACAAAGGATGAACCTGTCCGTATAACTCAATCGCCTTTGCCAGCCCTGCCCCCATTAAGGTTCCCCCTATCCCGCCGGCAAAACCAATAATACCGGCTTCAAAAAGGAAAATACTCAAAATGGCGGGATTGGTAGCACCTATAGCTTTCATAATGCCTATTTCCCTGGTTCTTTCTTTTACTGAAGTAAACATTGTATTCATAATACCGATACCGCCGACAACAATAGCCACACCGGCAAAAGAAATAATAACAAACTGGATAATGCCCAAAATTGTACCTGCTATCTCGTTCATTTTCTCCGAAGTAATCACAGAAAAGTCAGCCTCGTCTGCCCCCAGCCTTCTCTTTCTGGTTTCTTTCAGTTTCTCTTCAATCTTCTCAGCTACTACATTCTCATCCGCACCCTCTTCTAGTTTAACCATGGCGTAAGCAGCCGTTCCCCGTTTTTCTCCTGTTATATCTTGGTATACTTTCATATCCATATAAATCATACTATCGTCCTGTTTGCTTCCCAAAGAATTTAATACTCCGGTAATCTTAAACTTTCTTCCCTTGATAACTATTTCAGAGCCAGCACTAACATCTTTTGAAAAGATTCCACTGGCGGCATAAGAACCAATTAATATCTCGTTTCCCTTACTTGGCCATCTTCCTTCCGATAAACTCCAACCTTGGAAAATACTTAAAATATCCAACCCTTCTTTCCATGGGTCATACCCGGCAATAGCCACGTTCTTTGCCTCATCTTTATATCTAGCCACGCTGCCTGTATAAGAAAGGCCTAAAACGCGGTCCACGCCCTCTGCCTTCTTAATCGCTTCTATATCTTCTTTCTGCAGTTTGGCCCCACCAAACATCATTGAAGAAAATATATCCTCGTCTCCTCCCGGCATAACCATAACCATCTCTCCTCCTAATGACTGCAGCTGCTGGTTGATTGTTTGTTTCAGGCCTTCCGACAAAGAAAGTAAAGAAATAATCAAAAACACGCCGATAACAATCCCCAAAATCGTCAACCAGCTTCTCAAGGCTCTGGTTCTAATATTCCTAAGAGCAATATTGAAATACTCTTTTATCGAATTTCCATTCATAATTTATAAAGTAAATTATATGTAGGAATGAAGATGGAAAAGAGAATAAAATTCTCTTTGACTATTCCTTCCATAGATATTCTCTGGCGGTTGAATGATTTTTAATTATCTGACCGTCTTCAATATTCACTATTTCTTCTGCATAATTGGCTATTTTGGGATCATGGGTCACCACAACCATGGTTTTCCCCTGTTCTTTATGAAAATTAGTTAAGCTTTCCATTATCATTTTTCCGGTAACCGAATCCAGGTTGCCGGTGGGCTCATCGGCAATAATTACTTCGGGGTCATTGGCAAAAGCTCTGGCCAAAGCGACTCTCTGTCTTTCTCCTCCTGAAAGTTCTGAGGGCTGATGTGACATTCTGTTTTTTAATCCGACCACCTCTAAAAGTTTTTCCGCTTTTTCTTCCCTTTCGACCATGGGCACTTTTTGAAAAATCATAGGAAGCATTACGTTCTGCGTCGCGTTCAAGTTGGGCAACAAATTAAATTCCTGAAAAACAAAACCTAATATCTTCCCCCTGAATTGAGAAAGCTGACTCTCTGTCATTTTTGAAATGTCTTTCCCTTTCAGATATACTTTTCCTTTGGTAGGAAAATCAAGACATCCTATCATATTCAAAAGAGTAGATTTGCCAGAACCGGAAGATCCCATAATTGCCACAAAAGTGCCTGGAGAAATCTCCAGGCTTAATCCTCTCAAAGCATGCACTTCTGTTTCTCCTAATTGATAAGTCCTCCAGACATCTTCTAGTTTAATAATGGGTTCTGCCATTAAAATTATCTCAAGATTACTTTTTCACCCTCTTCGAGTCCGGAAATTATTTCTATCATATCATCTGACCCTTTCAAGCCCGTCTCTACTTCCCTTTCTTCAATCTCTTCTCCTTTCAAAACCTCAACTATGGTTTTTCCGGCTTTCTTTTGAATAGCATCTTCCAGTACAATCAGAACATTCTCTTTTTCTGCTGTTTTGATAGTTAAGTCAGTCGTCATACCGGGTTTAATATTCTCTGGTATAGATTCAAAAGCAATGGTTACTTCATAGTAAACGACTCCATCAACCACTTTTTCTGCAGGGTTAACAAAAATGACTTCTCCTTTAAAAGTCTCTTCGGGAAAGGCAACCAGAATAATATCCACCTGGTTTCCAACATCTACCTTAACCACGTCTTCTTCATAAATATCCACTTCTATTTCGTACGGGGCCTTAGACAGAAGAGTGACAGCGACATCCTGAAGAGCGGGCTGAGCCAATTCTCCAGCTTTCTTTTTAATATCTGTTATTTGACCCGCTACCGGACTCCTAAGGTAGGCCTCCTCTATTGTATTCTCTAGGGCATCAACACTTGCCTGAGCTTGATTGACTTGGGCCTGATATAAATTAATATCTTCCTGTACCGGATCTGCTGTTAAGATGGCCAGGTCGTCCTGGGCTGCCTGCAAATTTCCCTCTGCCACCTGCACGTCCGAGAAAGCTGCAGTTATGGCTTGCTGGGCGCCGGTTACAGTACTGATGGCTGTGTTGATATTTGTTCTTTCAGTGTCGATTAAAATCTTATCAGCAGAAGATACAATGTTCCGATAATTCGGCTCTTCGCAAACCTCCCTGATGTTTTTAAGGTAATCTGAAATATCCGAAAGTTTGGTCTTTGTGCCAGAGAGCGCCAAATTAATTTTATCTCTTTGGGAAGTTTCTTTGGCTTCGTTAATCAATTCTTTAATCTGGGCTGCAGCTGACGTTATATTATTTTGGTTTGTTTCGTATTTAATTTTTGCCTGGTCAAAACTGATAAAATAAGTTCTCCTGATTTCATTCGTGGTATTTTGAGCATTATAGGCTTTCAGATAGGCATCGTCTAAATCGTTCACGGCATCCTCGTAGGCAGCCTCCAAATCCTCTTTCGTGCTGTCTAAAGCAATCTGTTTATTTGCCACTGTTGTTTCTGCTTTTTTGATTTCTTCGACAGTAGCGCCTGCCAATAATTTGTCTAACTTGGCTTGAGCAACCGCCAAGGCTGATTCAGCCTCTTTTAACTGGATCTGCAGTTGATTAGTTTCTAATTTAGCCAATATCTCTTGGTTCCCCACTTCTTCTCCTACTTCTACGTATACTTTTTCTATTGTTCCAGCACTCTTAAAAGAAAGGTTTATAGTGCCTCCTTTCTTGACCTGGCCCGTCTCAAAGATTTCTTGAGCGATTTTCCCTTTGATGACTTCTGCTGTTTCAAATTCTGCCTCTTCTTTTTTGAAAGCAACATTATAAATCACAAAGATTATTATAATTATAATTATGCCGGGTATAATAAATTTTTTCATATATCGAGCTTCTATTTATTTTTTATGTTTTACTAAGATTTTATGCCAGTCAGGATAACAAAAAATCCCCTGGATAATTAAGCCTCCCAGGAAACCAGAAGCAAGCTGAACCGGCACTGGATTAAATTTATAAATTATTATTACGGGCAAAATCCATAAAGCCAAAAGCCAATGATGTAAATGAAATTTGTATTTCCCGATATTAAAAACTAATGATTTGAACTTCCGAGTCCAAAAATGGGAAAGAACGTATCCTAAAATCATGCCAAAATAAACCTCAAGGGAAAAAATGGCAACAGGGAAAGCATAAAGTATTTTTTTCTTTTCAATGTTTCTTTGCATAATTTTCTCGGCGGGGACGCTAGGATTCGAACCTAGAACAAGAATTTTGGAGATTCTCATGATAGCCATTTCACCACGCCCCCAGATGACAGAGACCTGCCTGCGCAGGCAGGCTAAGCCTCCCTCACTTTTTGATTTCTTTGTGCACTGTGTGCTTTCTGCACCATTTGCAGAATTTCTTCAATTCCAACTTTTTCTCGATAGCTTCTTTTGATTTGCGAGTAAAGTAGTTAATCCTTTTGCACTCCTGACACTGAAGTTTAGTAAATGGTTTCTTTTTTGTTGCCATAATTTTTTATTTTGTGAGGGCGATGAAAATAAATCTTCATCTTTTCACTGCACTGACGTTTGTGAGCCTGAGGGCGGGATCGAACCGCCGACCTCGTCTTTACCAAAGACGTGCTCTGCCAACTGAGCTACCCAGGCGAAATCTGTTTTATGTGGGTGCGGTCGGAGTCGAACCGACGGGGCCTAAAAGACAGCGGTTTTACAGACCGTTCCCGCCCCCTACGAGACTACGCACCC
>CAZUVP010000039.1:0-4377 GCA_964623855.1 uncultured Candidatus Saccharibacteria bacterium
AATTTAATAAAGACGAAAAAGAAACCATAAAAGGAGCAACAAAAAACGCCGCCGAAGCGGTTGAGCTTCTTCTTAAAAAAGGACTGGAAAAAGCGATGAACCAATTTAATAAATGAAGAGAGCCGAGGTAAATTACCCCAGCTCTCGCTAGATTTTGGCTCTTTGTCCGTTAAATCAGCTTCATCTGCCCGTGGCATTCATCGCAGTCAATAACCTGACTCAGTCGAGCCTTAAGGGCCCATCCGTGGAATTTAGCTCCACAATGAGGACAGCTAACTTCGGGAAGAGAACTAAGATCTACCTTTGCTTCTTTGATTTCCGGCATTATTGCCTCCTTTCAAGAAATATTTCGCCCTCCGGCCTACCTGCGAGCGTTAGCGTCCAAGTAAGAAAACCTACTAAACACTAACTTTGGGCTTCTGAGCTAAAGGAGGGATTGCTCAGATATATAGCCACTCGCAGATAGACCGCAGGGTAAAATTGACGGGAGATATATCATATATTATACTATTTTAGATGGATTTGTCAAGGGTAAATAATATTGATACCGCCCTAATCTGCAGCATCACCCCCTATTTTTTAGAAAAGGGGAACTTTTGGTTTAAAAAAAATCTAAAAAAGATATCAGAAGCCACAAAAACCCAATCCTTTTTTGAAGACAATACTCTTTTTCTTGAAAAAAACCAAAACTATAACCTCTCCCAATTCTTGAGGCGGTTGGACGAAATGGGCTATGAAAAAGTTTTAACCGTCCAGGAGCCCGGTGAATTTTCCCAAAGGGGAGGAGTAGTCGACGTCTTCCCCGTTAACTCAAATTGGGCTTTGCGTTTTGACTTTCTGGGCAACAAAATTGAAAATATTGAGAAGCTGCCACTTGAAGTAAAAGACGAAAAAAAAGCCAAAGATCTTTTAAAAAGGAGATTAAAGTCTCGAAAAATATTTTCTGACTTAAAGGGATTAAAATCTAAAGATTATTTAGTACATTTAGATCATGGGATAGGCCAGTTTTCCGAAATTAAAGATGACTATTATGTTTTAAACTATGCGGCTGGTGATAAACTCTATGTTCCTTTGGGATTAGAAAGGAAATTATCTCGTTACGTCGGGTTCATTGAGCCCAAAATGTCCAGGTTAAGTTCAGTTGCTTGGCAAAAGACCAAAAGAAAGATTAAAGCCGAAGCTGAAAAATTAGCCAAAGAATTACTTGCGATTGCTGCTAAAAGAGAAACCAGCACTCGCCCGCCCTATTTGGTTGATGATGAAATTGATTCTCAGATAGCTGCTACCTTTCCTTACGAGGAAACCCCTGACCAGATTCAGGCGATGGAAGATGTCAAAAAAGATTTAGAGTCCTGGCAACCAATGGATAGAATTATCTGTGGCGATGTTGGATTCGGCAAAACCGAAATAGCTTTAAGAACGATGGTAAAAGCTGTCAGGACCAACTATCAAGCAGCAATGCTTTGTCCGACCACTATTTTGGCTGACCAGCATTTTCAAAACTTCAAAGAACGGTTGAAAAAATTACCTATTGGAATCGCCCTTCTTTCCAGATTGCAACAAAAAAGGGAACAAAGGCAGATAATAGAAGATTTAAAATCAGGAAAGATTGATATTGTTGTCGGCACTCACCGGATTTTATCAAATGACATTGAATTTAAAAACCTGGGGTTGCTGGTCATAGATGACGAGCAAAGATTCGGAGTAAGGCAAAAAGAAAAACTGAAGAAGCTTCGGGCATCTCTGGATATTCTCTCTCTTTCTGCCACTCCTATCCCCCGGACTTTGTATCTGGCCTTATCTTCTCTGAAAAAGATTAGCTTGGTTCAGATTCCACCGCCCGGCCGCCTGCCTGTAAAAACCTTTGTTAGTCCCTGGTCAGAGAAAATTATCAAAGAAGCTGTTGAAAGAGAACTAAAAAGGGAAGGACAGATTTATTATCTCCACAATCGAGTGGAAACAATTACAGCTGTAAAAAAACTTCTGGAAAATCTGATTTCTAAAGCCAGAATAGAGATCGTACACGGCAGATTAAAAGAACAAGAGCTGATAAGAATAATGCACGACTTTCGAGACAAGAAATTTGACATTTTGCTGGCTACTACCATAATTGAAAACGGCCTGGACCTTCCCAGGGTTAATACTCTTCTTGTGGCTGATGCTAGCCGGTTAGGATTAGCCCAATCTTATCAGATTCGGGGAAGAATCGGACGTTCTCATGTCCAAGCCTCAGCCTTCTTTTTATATCCTGGTAACCTTATCGAAAAAGCTAAAATAAGATTGGATGCCTTGAAAGAAGCAGAAGATCTCGGGTCTGGCTACCGAATTGCTTTAAAAGACCTGGAAATCCGGGGAGCAGGAAATATATTGGGAAAGGAACAGTCAGGCAACATTAACCGAGTCGGCCTCAATCTTTACTGCCAAATACTATCCGAAGCGATTGAGAAGATTAAAACTAAATGATACACTCAAACAATATGAATTTAGTAATCGTGGAAAGCCCTACGAAGGGGAAAACAATTGAAAAATTCTTAGGACCTAACTATAAGGTTCTTTCTTCCTATGGGCATGTGAGAGACTTACCAAAAAGTGAACTTGGAATTGATACTGAGAATGACTTCAAGCCCAAATATATTGTCCCCATAAAAGCTAAGAAGAATGTTTCTCTTTTGAAAAAAGAAGTGGAGAAAGTGAACTCCATAATTCTGGCAACAGATGAAGATAGAGAAGGAGAAGCTATTGCCTATCATCTTTCCATTCTTTTGGGATTGGACGGAGAAAAGCAATATCAGAGAATTGTTTTTCATGAAATTACCAAATCGGCCATCAAAGAAGCTCTTGAAAATCCCCGAAAGATTGACATGGCTTTAGTAGATGCCCAGCAAGCCAGAAGAATTTTAGACAGAATAGTGGGTTATAAACTCTCTCCTTTTCTATGGAAGAAAGTAGCCAGAAGACTGTCAGCGGGCAGAGTACAATCGGTGACTGTTCGTCTGGTGGCAAAAAGAGAAAGAGAAATTCAAAATTTTATTTCTCAAGAATACTGGCAGATCGCCGCCCTTTTAAAAAAGCTGACCGAGGCTTCGCCTCAATCGGAAGTGGAGGCGGTTTTACTGAAAAAAGACGGAAAGGTTTTGGACAAGTTGGAAATAAAAAACAAAAAAGAAGCAGACAAAATCTTAAAAGACCTGAAAAACACAGAATACAAAGTATCAGACATTGAAAGAAAAGAAGTAAAAAGAAATCCTCTTCCTCCTTTTATCACTAGCACCTTACAGCAGGAGGCCTGGAAAAAATTCCGTTTTCCAGCCAGACTGACGATGCGAATTGCCCAAAACCTATACGAAAAGGGGCTTATTACTTATCACAGGACTGACTCCTTAAATCTTTCTAACCAATCTTTGTTTTTAGCCAAGAAATTTATCATTGAAAACTACGGCCAAAAATATTTCGCTGGATTTTTAAGAAGATATAAAACAAAAAGTAAAGGAGCTCAGGAAGCTCATGAAGCCATCAGGCCTTCTTATCCCGACAAAACCCCGTCCTCCTTCGCTAAAGCTACGGTGGACAAGGAAAAAATAGACGAAAATCAAGCTCAACTTTATGACCTTATATGGAAAAGGTTTATTGCCTGCCAAATGGCTCAAGCTGTTTTTGATTCAACCGGCACAGACATCGAAGCTAAAAACTATATTTTCCGAGCTACTGGTCAAATCTTAAAGTTTGATGGTTTTTTGAAAGTTTATCCAGGACCTCTCGCTAGCGCTCGGGTGTTTGAAGAAAAAGAAATCCCCGCATTAGAAAAAAACGAAGTTCTGGGGTTAATAAAACTTACTCCCTCTCAGCATTTTACCCAGCCGCCAGCCAGATACACAGAAGCCACCTTAATTAAAGCCTTGGAAGAAAACGGAATCGGCCGACCTTCTACTTATGCTCCGATTTTGTCTAATGTTCAGGACAAAAACTATATTGAAAAGAATGCAGAAAAAAGATTTCAACCTACGGAAATTGGCTTAGTGGTAAATGATTTGTTGGTAGCTCATTTTCCCAAAATAGTAGATATTGGCTTTACCGCCCTAATGGAAGAAGATTTAGATAAAATTGCTGAAGGTAAAGAGAAATGGGTAGGCGTTGTTAAAGAGTTTTACAAACCTTTTGAAAAAAATCTTGAAGAGAAATATAAGGAAGTTTCCAAAAAGGACATTACCGAAAAACCAACTAAAAAAACTTGCCCTAAGTGTAAGGCTCCTTTGATAGTTAGATTGGGTAAATTCGGCCAGTTTTATGCCTGCTCAAAATTTCCAAAATGCCGTTATACAGAGTCCTTAGAAAAAAATGTTTTGGGAGTTAAGTGCCCAAAATGTGAAAAAGGAGAAA
>CAZUVP010000040.1:0-4074 GCA_964623855.1 uncultured Candidatus Saccharibacteria bacterium
TAATGTCTGATTTTGAAGAAGTTTTGGGCAGTATGGAAGGGGCTGAATCTTTAGTTAGGAGAGTGAGAAAATTTACCAAAGGGACCTTTGCTCAGTTCTTCAACCAGCCCACTAACATCTCTATGGACAAATCCTTTGTTTCTTTCGGCATCAGAGACATGGAAGATGAGCTTCGTCCTATGGCAATGTTCATCATTATGCGATACATCTGGAATAAAGTCCGCTCCGAACTTAAAAAAAGAATTCTGGTAGTGGACGAAGCCTGGTGGATAATGAAGACAGAAGACGGGGCTTCTTTTCTCTTTGGTATCTGTAAAAGAGCCAGAAAATACTGGCTTGGAGTGACTACCATCACCCAGGATGTAAGTGATTTTATGAAGTCAGATTACGGAAAACCTATCATCACCAATTCCTCTTTGCAGCTTTTAATGAAGCAGAGCCCGGCCACCATCGACTTGGTGAAAAAGACCTTTAATTTGACGGAAGAAGAAAAATACCTGCTCTTGCAAACAGAAGTGGGGGAAGGAATTTTCTTCGCCGGACAAAAGCATGTCGCCATCAAGGTGATGGCTTCTTATACAGAAGACCAGTTTATCACCACCGCTCCCGAAGAAGTGGCAAAAATTAAAAAAGCCAAAGGATTGGCTAAATAATTAGAAAATGGTATTTTATAATAAAATGAACTTATGAAGAAATCTCTATTCTTAATATTTTTATTTTGCCTTTTACTCTTCCCGACGATTTCCAATGCCTCTGATACGAACTTAAACTTAGATTATCCCACAATAACAATCCCAGGGGTGGGAGAGATTACGCTTTCTTTGGACATGGAATTAAACACTCTTATCGCCTGGCTTTACTATTTTATTATAGGAATAGCAGGCATCTCGGCTTTTGTGATGCTGGTTTGGGGAGGAGTGGAATGGATGACTTCGGCCGGGAATCCTTCTAAGATAACTTCTGCTAAAGACCGAATGACTTCTGCTTTATTAGGACTGCTAATCATTCTGGCTTCTTGGTTAATTTTACAGGTTATTAATCCAGAGCTAGTCATTCTCACAATGCCAGAGTAATAATTTAGGAGTAAGGCCTGATTATTATTCTTCTTTCCGGCTCCTGACCGATGCTTTCTGAGATAACGTCTTTACGATTAGCCAATTCCATATGGATAATTCTTCTTTCGTAGGCTGGCATTGGAGCCAGCTGTTTTTCTTTTTTAGAAAACACTACTTCGTCTGCAGCAGAACCGGCTAACTCCTTCAAATATTCTCTTTTTTTCTTTTTATAATCATTGATATCAAAGTCAATATAAAAAGGTTCTCTGATTTTTCTTCTGAGGATTGATTTTAAAAGATGCTGGATTTCGGCCAAGGTCTGGCCCCCTTCTCCGATCAGGATCTGTGGGTCTTCGGTTTCCAAATTAATAGGTATGGTTTCTTCTTTCTCCGGCAGAAACTCAAGGTTAACTTCAAAAGTCATTTTTTTGAAGAATTCTTCTGTTGTATTTTTTATTGTTTTTAAATCTGATCTATTAAGCATCGAAATAAATTAAAAATTTATGAGAGGCGAGATGAATTTTTGATTCATCGAGCATTTTTTTTCTTAAAGATTAAATGTTGCTGGCCGATTGAAAAGACGGCCGTCACTATCCAGTAAATGCCAATAGCAGAAGGCAAGCGCCAGAGTATAAGAACTGTCAAAATAGGAAAGAAGTAAAGCATCTGTTTTTGCATCATATTAGAAAACTGGCCCATCTGGTCTGTTTTTTCTTTTGATATCTTCTGTTGAGGGAGCAACATTTTTGTCTGGAAAAACTGAGTTATGCCAGCCACAAAGGCCAATATCAAATTGGGCTCTGCCAAATTAATCAACCCCAAAAAAGAAGGATTAATAGCGCCTGGATTTGGAACAAAGCTGTAAAGAAATCTCATAGATTCAGGGCTTAATCCTTTCCAGAATACCCGGTAAAGAGCAATTAGAATTGGCAGCTGTAAAAGGAAAGGGAGGCACCCGCCGAAAGGATTAATTTTCTCCTTTTGGTAAAGAGCCATCATCTCTTTTGACTGCTGTTCTTTGTTGTCTTTGTACTTTTGCTGGAGTTCCTGAATCTTTGGCTGAAGTTCAGAAAGAGCTTTTTGGGATTTTAAGGATTTAATCATCAGGGGATAGAGGGCTATCCTGATTAAAATCGTCAAAACAATTACCGCTATCCCAAAATCCTGGCCTGGCAGGTACTGATAAATTACAACTAAAGCATTAAATAAGGGTTGATATAATATTGTATGGAAGGCTGAAATAAAAAAATCCATGGACTTATGGAAGGTCTACCCCTCCTTTGCTGAGGGGATTGCATCTTAATACTCTCCAAAAACCTTTTTTGAGTCCCCGAAAAACTCCGTATTCCTCAATCGCCTGTATGGCGAAACTGGAGCAACTCGGATAAAATCGGCAGTTTTGGGCAAAGTTTGGTGAAATAAATAACTTATAAAATTTAATTATTCTTAAAATAAATTTTTGGATCATTGAAATAAATTGGATATTTATTGAAAATTAAGATGAATTAAAGATTCATCGCCTATCTTTGTTTTATTAACT
The DNA here is from genome assembly GCA_964623855.1 of uncultured Candidatus Saccharibacteria bacterium. Taxonomy (GTDB): domain Bacteria; phylum Patescibacteriota; class Minisyncoccia; order Minisyncoccales; family RBG-13-42-11; genus CAZUVP01. Next base: position 2,596 of record CAZUVP010000040.1, read on the forward strand.
TCGCTCTTTTTAAAAGTTTTATTAGGATTTTCTCAATCTCTAAAAAACTTTTTTCTACTATCTCGGACCGTGCAATCACCAAGATGTCAAATCCCGGAGCTATTCTCTTTGTCTGTTTTTTAATTATCTCTCTTAATCTTCTTTTTATTTTGTTTCTTGCTACCGCCTTTTTGGAAACTTTTCGAGAAATTATGAAGACAAAACGGCTTTTCGCTAAATTACTCTTTACGACTTTCAAAATTAAAAAATCTTCCTTAAAGCTTTTCCCTTTTTTATAAACCCTTTCGATATCTTTTTCGTTTTGAAGACGGCTGTCCTGGGGCAACATTTATTTAAATTCAAAGGTGAAATAAATTAAAAATTCATTGAACAGTAATTTCCTTTCTTTTTTTTCTTCTCCTTCTGGCAACTACCTTTCTCCCTCCTTTTGTTTTTGCTCTTTTAAGGAAGCCATGCTTTCTCTTTCTTTTTTTTATTTTTTTGTGGTAAGTAATAGACATACGCTTTTCTATCGTATCAAAAAAAATAACCCACGTCAATTAACGGACCCTCTCTTCTCCCACCCACAGGTTTTCCTCATTTTATCAACAATCCCCTTGATTTTTGCTTCATTTCCTTTTGGTTTGACTTTGTGATATGATACTCAATGAAGCTAATAGTTGTTTCGATACTCAATAAAGATAAAACTTCATTTCGATCTTCGATTTTATTATAAATAAAATCTCGATGTTCGCTGAATCTTCGATTCATCTCACCTCTCATAAATTTAAAGATTTATTTCGATGATAAAAGAAGAGCTTTGGCAGGCGGTTCTCGCCCAAGTCCAATTAGATATTTCTTCAGCCAACTTTGCCACTTGGTTCAAAAACACGGCAATTGTCTCTTATAAGGACGGGCAGATATTGGTTTGTGTATCTAATTCTTTCGCTAAAGAGTGGTTGGAGAATAAGTACGGCAAGACCATTTTTAAAATTCTCTATAATTTAGATAAAGATATCAAAGAAGTAAAATACGAAGTAGGAAAATCCGAATTGAAAACTTTAAAAAGATCTCAACCCGCAATCCCTCAGCCTGGACAACTGGAGTTTGAAGAATTTAAAATAGATAAAGAGACCCATCTCAACCCTCGTTATACTTTTGAAAACTTTATTGTCGGCCCTTTCAACGAATTGGCCCAAGCAGCCGGCTGGGCAGTGGCAAAAAAACCAGGTCTAGTCTATAATCCTCTTTTTATTTATGGTGGGGTAGGATTGGGGAAAACCCATCTTTTACAGGCCGTAGGCAACGCTGTTATCAAAAACTCTTCTCAGAAGAAAGTAAAATATATCCCAGCTGAAAAATTTACGGCCGGGGTTGTCTCTTCGATAAAGAACCACGATATGGAAAATTTTAAAACTAAATACCGCGCTACTGATGTTCTGATCTTAGATGATGTCCAGTTTTTAGCCGGTAAAGAAAAAACCCAAGAGGAATTCTTCC
>CAZUVP010000041.1:0-4001 GCA_964623855.1 uncultured Candidatus Saccharibacteria bacterium
ATAACTTCTTAATTATTGATTGATTAAATATAATTCCAAAGCTTGAGAATACTTTCCCTCCTGGAACAGGTCCTTCATCTGCTCCAAAACTCCTTCTTGGTCTTCAGCCAGGGTTCTGTTCTCCAGATCCCCGATTAAATATTTTACTACTATTTTATCAAAATTAAGGGTTTCTTCTCCTTCCACTATCATGCCCAAAGACTTCACCTTCTCCCCATTCTCCTTTAATTTAATAGTCTCTTCCACTATTTTCTGAGTGACCATGGGGTCGGAAGTCGTAGCGTCAATTTTAGCCAGGTTTTCTGCAGCTTTAAAGATATTGGCCTGAAATTCATAGATGGTCGGAGCCAGATTTTTAGCTGAAACCCTGGTTAAATCCTCTAACCTGTCATTGGCCAATTCAAGCTGAAAGGCCGGTTTTTCGTCTTCTGGAACAAAAATTGCCTCAACTTTATGGGCAACTTTTCTTACTGAATATAGGGCGTCCCCGGGCAAGGTATTTTTGACCAATCCAAACATACCAACTAGGACAAAAACAGAAACTAAGCCAGCAAATGCTGGCTTAAAATATGGTAAAAAGTAAAATCCTGGTTCTTCCCCTAAAATCTCCTTTTTAGTAAAAGAAACCCAGTCTTTTCTGGGTTTAATCTGGCGTAATTTCCTCACCTGGGAAATGAGTTCTTTTTCAACTAGCATAATATAATTACGACGTAATATTCCTATTTTTATTACACACCTCTTTAAGGGCTTTTAAGGCCCTATGTAGTAAAACCCGGCAGTTTTCTTCGGATTTATCCATCATTTTGGATATTTCCGGAATAGATAGGTCATCCAGATAGCGAAAAATAATAACATTCTGGTAATCCTCCTTCAAATTGGTTAAATCTGCCTTAATTTGCTCTATATCTGAGGTTATGGCAATTTTCTCTTCTATTCCTATCTGCGGATCAGCAATAGGCAGGTTTTCCGTAGAAATGAACTGCGTCCTACCCTTTTCCCGATAATGGTCAATAACCAAATTTCTGGCAATCCTATATAAAAAGGCCTGGGGATTATCAACTTTTTGAACCTTAAAATACTCCCAGCCCTTTAAAAAGGTTTCAGAACAAATATCCTGAGCAATATCTCCAGAACTTACCTTCAAATAGACAAAGCGGTATATTTTCTCTATATATTTGTCGTAGATTTTTCCAAATTCTTTGCGTTGGTTTGCCATATAAATAAACCTACACAAGGTAGGACGCTGTCCTACCTATATATATGTATGTCCTACTTAAGCCTGTTCTCTTTTAACCTGGTAAAAGGTATCATTCCTCTCACCTATCCTTTCCACCAGCTTTTCTTGAAGTAAGTGGTCAAAGTCCCTTCTGAGAGTTCTTTTGGTTACTTCCGGGAAAACCTGCTTTATCTGCCAAATCTGGGCTCTGCCGTTTTCCCTTAAAAAAGCCAGGATCTTTTCCTGCCTTTCCGGCATCGGCCTCACTTCTAATGTTCGAGGATCCAATGACAGAGGCGAAGCCTCTTTCATATCTTTCTGCGTCTTTACCTGCCCTAAATTAGCATACTCTTCCTGAATTGCCAAGATGTCTGCTGTTTTAACCCAGGTCTGAAGTTTTGCTACTTCAAAAAAGCTGTCCAGAGTTTCCAAATCTTGCTTGCCGGGTTTGGCTAAAATGTTGTCAGCCACTTCCCTCATTTTATAACGCAAGGGTTCCTTTTTTGGAAAAAGTAGGGTTAATCTGTAAATGCTATTGGTAAGCTGAATTAAAAAATCCCTTGTCATAATGACGTTTGTGTTCATTAAATATATCAGGAATCAAGCTTTTGTGCAACAAAAGCGCAGATCGAAATGAAAACAAAGTTTTCATTGAGTACCGAGCCTAAAATGACAGAGGCGAAGCCTTGCCAAGGCTAATCCTAGTCCCACAACTTATAAATTGAGTGTTCTCCGACAGAATGAAACCAAATAGTATTAGAATCAATGGATTCAAAAATAATTCTGTATTTTTGGTCTATAGAAAAAGACAAAAAGCCTTTAAGGCTTCCTTTTAATTTGTGAGTTTTAAGTTGTGGGTCAAAAGAATTCTTGCGGAAGATCTGTTCTTTTTTTTCAGCTATTTTCTTAATTCTTAAAGGCAGTTTACGATATTCTCTACCAAACTTACTCGAATAGAGAATCTTCATAAAACTGCTTTTATTTTAAATTCTTTAAAGATTTTAAAATTTTCCCTTTCCCTGAAGCAATTTCTTTTCTGCTTTCAGCCAATTCTCTAAGAGTCCTTCCTTCCAACCAAAAACGCAAGAGTTCTCGAAAAAACTCGCTTTTAGTGGAGTATTTTCCTTTCTTTATCATTCCTTCTACTGCTTGATTTAACTCTTTTGGTAATGAAATATTAACTACTTCACGCATAATTTTGTAATAATTTGTATTACAAAGCTATATTATCAATACGATAACCTATTGTCAAGCCCTATGGACCACAGTTACTACTGGTAGGTGTTGCCAATAAGTAAACGGGCAATTGAGGACACCAGATGTCATTACTATGAATAAAAATATCGTATTCCGTATTATTTTCAAAGGTTAGCCCTTCGCCAATTTGAGGAAAAACATCTTCAGAAGAATAAATTTCAAGCCCATGCTCATTATTCCCAAAATGAGAGTTTTTTACTGTAGATCTCGAATTTTTCAAAAAAAGTCCCATTTTTGACCCGTACTCTGCAGTTAAATTATCGATCTCAACCGTAGTTTCCCCAACCCAAACCAATGCTTTATCCATCCAATCTATGCCTTCCTGTCCTCCACCATATCTAACTATTACGTTTTTAAAAATTGAGTTTCCACTGCTTGAAACAAAAATAATTCCTCCCCAATCTTTCGCGCTACCAAAAGAACCCCCGTCATTGTTTGTATCGCCTCCATAACTATCATCCTTATAAGAAGTGAAAACAATTGGATTTGCTGAAGTTCCTTCGGCAATTAACTTTCCTTCTGACTTTAAATATGCTTTATAGTATCCTTTTACAACTACTCCTGGATTTATTGTCAAGATACCTCCCGATTTAACAGTTACTGGACGATTAGTATTAATAATATAAGGGATGTCGTTTTTATACCAAGCAATATTTTCATTAATATCACCTAAAACAAAAATTCCGTTTGTCTGGTTATATTTACCTCGATTATTTTCAAAAACAGCGTTAAGGTTTCCGGTAAAAATTGGTTTTTCATTGTTTTCAAAATTATTTCCTTCAATAATCGGCGTATCTTCAGATGTTAAAGAATTGATAAAAATTCCGTATTCATTTTTTTCTATCAAATCACAGTTTCTGATGATTGGACTGCTATCCCAGATTTCTATGGCAGCGGTTGAAAGCCAGGTGCTCACATCTGGAGAAGTATTGGGCCCCATCCCTGAGAAATTTACATTCTCAATTGTAGAACTGGAATTTATTAATTTTAATCCCTTGTCATAATAATTTTCCAAAGCTGAGTTTCTTAGAATAATTGAAGTGTTTTCCACCAAAATAGTCGGTCCGTTTTTGGGAGGCACTTTTCTGTTTCCGTATCTTATTTCAGTCCAATTCAGCTCTGAATCTACGCTTAAGGGAGTAAAATGAATTCCATACCAAGAACTCCATAGAGCATCAAATAAAGTAGTAAAGACAATTTTTTTATTTCCCTCGCCAATTGCTTTCAAAATACCTTCTACTTCTAAGCCTGCAGTATTATTACTATGATCTTCATTAAATTTTAAAGTTACTCCTGGCTCAATTATTAAGGTTTTATCTTGAGGCACGGTTAAAATAGTATTATTAATGATATAAGGATTACCGAGATAGGTTAAAGTAATATTCTCAAATTCATTAAAGGGCAAGCTGGAAATCGTTGTCGGAGAGACAGAAACAGAATTTGGTTCTTTCGGCGTGCCATTAACTGAATTTCCTCCGGCATCTTTACCGTTTCTGGTGATCAAATTGTTACTTGCCCAATTAGTAGA
>CAZUVP010000042.1:0-3992 GCA_964623855.1 uncultured Candidatus Saccharibacteria bacterium
TAATATCTCCTCGTAAGTTTGTCCCAGAAAACCAGGCAATTTTTCATCTATCAAATCTATTTCTCTTCCCCCCTCAATGTTCACCGCCCTGATTATCGCCCGGCTTCCATTCTTAAAAAATAAGTTTAGTTTGTCGTCCACCCGTTTGAAATCTTCCAAAATACAGTTTTCGGGTTTGTACCTGTCAAATCCCTCATCCGGTCCCCGCCAAGGCAACTTATCGTATTTAAGGTTTTTGCTCTCTTTAATTTTCACATTTCTTTGGAGTATCGCGTTAAAAACTACATTCTAAGCTGACCTTTCCTCTCCTATCTTTATTTTACCCCAATTTCATTTTTGCAACAAAGTCCCAGAAATGGTAAATTTAACAAAGTAATATGCAGGTTGTCATAACATTTATAGTAATAGTTGTTGTTTTAGCCGGTTTTTATTTTGTCCAGACTTCCAAAACCGAAGATGGGGTCAACAAAGAAGAAGAACAGTCTCTTTCTAATGAAGAAGCTGCCCAATATCAAGGTGGAACAGTAATCATCCCCCAAACCTATATAGAGCCGACAGAACTATCAGAAGAGGACAAACAAGCCTTGGTAAATACATATATAACCTCCGGTCCAAAAGAAGGAGAAATAATTTCCGACACCAACAAAATTTCTTTTGGGTTTAAAGAAAAAATCCTAATGGAAGGACTGGGGGAAAAAGTATCTTTTGAAACAAAGATTGAAGGGTTTGACAATGACTGGCAGAAAACTTCAGCCAAAACAAGGACTGTAACCTTGCCTTCGGGACCTGAAGAATATACTTTCTTTGTCCGGGCAAAAGTTGGAGAAATAATTGACCCCACACCGACTCAGAGAACATTTCAGGTAAACATTTCTACTTATTACAAAAAATTAAGAATCGGTACCCACCAAACAAAAACCTCCTCTCGTCCTTCTCTGGTTACTCTAAACACTCAGTTGCAAGCAGAAGAAGAAATCAACGTAACTGGCTGGCGAATAAAAGGCAATAAAGGCGAAATCCTTATTCCCAAAGGCGTAGAAGTATATTATCCAAACAGCCAAAACGTTCCCCAGGATATTTTCATCAAACGTTCAGACAAGCTTTATTTCTACAGCAGCACAAATCCTTTGGGGGCGGGAAAACATTTCCGGCCCAATAAATGTTTTGGCTTCCTGACGGAAAACTCTGATTTTACCCCTAAACTTTCTTTTGATAAAACCTGTCCTAAAATAACTCTGGACGACATTTCTTATCTTTCCGGAAACTGCCAGAATTTTATCCTAAAAAAAATGGGGGGCTGTAAAGTCCCCGATTACTCAGATGAGCTGGGTATTTTGTTTGATAATACCTGTCAGTCCTATATTGATAACTATGTGGCAGAAAACCTAAATTATTCGGGATGTTTTGAAAATTATTCTGCTGATGACGACTTTTTGGAACACAGATTATATTTCTTTATCGGCCGGGACATTGTCAGCCAGTACCACGATACTCTTTATTTGTACGATAAAGAGGGCCTGGTCGTAGATAAACTCCAGTATTAAGATTTCTGGAAAAATCAAAAAATAAATTGGACACCTGCTCCCAAAAAGCAAAGAATAGCGAAAACCAAAGCAAAACTAAAGAAATTAATCCTTAGACTAAGAGTAATAAGGAAACGCAAACTTAACAAGCCGACAATGAAACTGGCAATTAGCGCCGGCCAGCTCTTTAGAATAAAACCGGGGTTATCCAAAAATAAATAAATACTTGAAGCTAAAACCACGGGCAGAGACATCATATAAGAGAACTTTAGAATTTCAACCGGCTTGAGATTTCCCAAGCTCAAACTAAAGATGGTTGAACCGGACCTGGAAAGCCCCGGAATAACGGATAAACCCTGAAGAACACCTGCCAACACGGCCAATTTTCCCAAGCTAAGATTAAAAAACTGCCGCTTCTTGTGGAAGTAAGCTGTCAGCAGCAACCCAAATCCCATTATTAATAACAAACCGCTGCCAACTAAACTATCTCTTAAAAGCTGGTAAAGAGGAAAACCAATGATTAAAGAAATGATGGTGGCAATAACCAAAAAACGAAGCAACGGCAGGTCCTGAAATAAAATCACCTTCCGCCAGTCCTCTCTAAAATAAATCAAAACCGCCAGCAATGTTCCTAAATGTAGAAACAAGGCAATGTCAATCGGCTCCAGACCCTGGCCAAAAAACTGGCTTACCAAAGCCACCATTCCTTCGCTGGAAATTGGCAGCCACTCAAAGACGCCCTGAATAATTCCTAAAATAGTGTAATCCAACATTATTTTATTTTATCAGCTCCTGAACGATAGTGAAAGGGAAAGATGAAGATTTATCTTCATCGCCCCTCTGGCAAAAAAACCAATATTCCTTCTTCTAAATAATCAAATATGCCGATGTAGGCGTTTAAAGCATGGCAGTTGGAATCGGTCCTGACGTACTTGTTTTTGTCATTCCAAAAGATACCGCCAATCGCCTTTTCCGGATTTTCCAAATTAAAAGAATTCTCTTCAGAATAAGTGTTCTGAATTATCCAACGTGTTGCCCTAAGGACAGCTGTTTTGTAATCCTCGCAGTCGCTCCTTTCTTCTTCTTTACAAAATTTGTAAATCTCCATCATTACTTCTGCCAGCCACCCATTGCCGCTGGTGGAATAAGCCATATTCCAGACACCGTAATAAAAAGGATCAGCCGTATCTGTTCTTTGTCTTCCCAAAAGCTCTCTGCCGCAGTCAAAAACTATATTTTTATAATCCTGCCCCCCATCTACTTTATAAAAATCATAAAGCGCCATTACCACCCAGGCGCTGGATATGGGATTTTTTGAACGATAATCGTCTCCCAGATAGCAACCCTCATTATTCGTTCTCTCTCTAAAATGTTCGGCTATCTTTTTAGCGGCTGTATAGTATTTTTCTTCATGGCAAACCTCGTAAAGCCGGGAGAGAGAAGACAAAACCTGGCCGTTATATAATAAAGACTCTTTTGTACCGTAAGACCATTTATCGTCTTTTTTCTCCATAAAAGGAGTCATTATCCCGTCTTCTCCCTGCATTGTCAGCAACCAGTCCCCTGCCATTTTGGCTGACTGCATGTATTTTTCATCTCCAAACTTCTCATACAAATCCAGTAAAGTGAAAATGGTTAAGGCAGAAGTGCCGACGACAAATCTCTGCTCTTTTTCTTGGTCTTTATAATAATAAGAATAATGAAAGGCGCCATAAGTTTCTTCTTCCTTGCTCTGCATATAAAGGAGAAAGTCAGCCCAACCCGGTATCCTTTCCAAGATTCTTTCGTCTTTATCAAAATCGTAAATCCTCAAAAAAGTGAAAATAATGGAGGCCGTATAAACTGCATACAATCTCTCTTCCAAGGTGTCTGTCGGAGCCTCATACTTTTTATAAAATCCGTGTTCTTCTGGATGTTCCATTCTAAATAAAAACTCCTTTCCCCCTTCAATCTTTTCTCGAATCAAATCTTTGTCTAATTCTTTGATTATTAAAATATCCCCAATGAATTCTTTCTCCTCCTTGCCCGCCGTAGCTACCACCTTCGCCGAAGTATCCTTGGCTACGGAGACCAAGCCAGCGAAGGCGGGTTCTTCTTCTTTCTCTGCCAGCCAAAAACTGCCTCCACCAACTAATCCCGCCAAAATAAATACAATTAAAAGATATCGCCAGTTCATATTATTAAAAAAACGCCCCTAAGGGCGATTGTGGATAGCTATTTTTTAAGAAAATATATAGTTCCTGCAATACCTGCTAGAAAGCCCAAGGGACAGGCAAAAATCGCTATAAGAAAGAAAGTTGCGCCCAAAATTTCCGTCAAATAATTCAATACTGTAATATGTCCAGTAACCACATTTAAAGCGTAAAAGGCATTGTGCAAAAAAACAAAAGCAAAAAATCCTGTAGCTGCAGACCCCGTTAATAGTAAAAACTTTTTAAGCTTCCCTTCTACTTTTTCTCTCACAGTAAA
>CAZUVP010000043.1:0-3765 GCA_964623855.1 uncultured Candidatus Saccharibacteria bacterium
CCTTTGGGTCAAGGTATTGAAGAACTTCTTTTTGGAGAACTGGAAGATGCACGATTTTATATACCTAATTCTTTTAAACGTTCGGCTATATCTTCAGCCGCCATCTCTGTTTTCTTCTTATATTTCTGAAACTCTTCTTCGTCCCAAACTTCAACTCTGTCATAAAGTCCGACAAAGATCACTTTCTTTCCCAAAAGAGCATATTTTTTCAGATAGTCAGGAATTAAAATTCGTCCTAAATTATCTATACTAACCTCCATAGCCCCTCCCAACATTAACCTGGCAAATCCCCTGGCATCAGCCTGGGCTAAAGGCAGCTGAGATATTTTCTTTGCCAGCTTCTGCCATTCTTTGGCTGTATATAGGAAAAGACACTGGTCTAACCCTCTGGTAATTACTGCCTTGCTTCCTAAAACCTGTCTGAACTTTGGAGGAATAGCCAATCTTTTTTTGTCATCTATTGAGTATGTATATTCTCCGCTGAACATAAGTTATCCACAGAAGTGATGAGTTATTAACATATTTATCCACATTTCCCCACTGCAGCTACATAATATCCCACTTTATTCCCCTGGTCAACCATAAGTTACCATTACTAAGTACGATAAAACCACTTAACTTTTACACATTTAATCCACAGTCAAACAAAAAAACCCTCAAAAGGGCTTATAAATCAATTAATGACTATTTTCTAAAGAAACTATTGATTAACAATTAATTTAAAATCAGCATTTATTTCTGCCTTATCTCCTCTTTTTATTTCGCCTGACAATAAAGCAGAGGCTAAAACGTTCTCTATTTTATCCTGGATAACCCTTCTCATTTCTCTGGCTCCAAAGGTTGGGTCATACCCTAATTCAACTATTTTTTCTTTTAGGGAAGCTGTGATTACAAATTCAATGTCTTTCTTTCTAAGGTTCTTTTTTAGTTTTTGGAGCATTAATTCAGCAATGTCCAAAAGGTTTTCTTTGCTCAAAGGAGAGAAAACAACTATTGCATCAAACCGGTTTATGAATTCTGGTCTGAAGATAGCTTCTTCAAAGAGATAATCAAGAAGTTTTTGTTTTACCTGCGACCATTCTGTTACGCGAGCGCCAGCGAAGCGTGGAGATGAAACGACAGTTTCATCGACCATTTCCCGCAAAGCTTGAAGGATTATCCTGTAGCCGGCATTGGAGGTAGCTATAATAATGGAGTTTTTGAAATCTATCTTTCTTCCCAAGCCATCAGTCAAAAACCCTTCGTCTAAAACTTGCAGGAACAGATTCAAAATGTTCTTGTGGGCTTTTTCAATTTCATCCAGAAGGATTAAAGAAAAGGGCCTTTCCCTGACTTGAGTAGTTAAAAATCCTTCTTCGCCAGGAGAACCAAGCAGTCGGGGAATATCAGTAACATTTTGGAACTCTGACATATCCAACCTAATCATTTTGTCCTCTGAACCAAAATAAATCTGCGCCAAGGCCTTACAAGTTTCTGTTTTTCCAACTCCGGTAGGCCCCAAGAAAAGGAAAGTCCCCATTGGACCCTTCCTGACAGTGAAATCAGCCCTGGCTCTTCTCAAGGCGGCTGAAACTTCATTAACCGCCTGGTCTTGATTAATGATTCTCTGATGGATGAGTTTTTCTAAATTCAATAAAACTTCCTTCTCTTTGACTTTTATTTCTCCCACTGGAATTTCTGTTTTTTCAGAAACGATTTGAGCAACATGCTTTGGCAGAATTACTTTGTCTTTGGTAGAGGCTGTATAAATCATTACCTCATCTAACAAGCCCATGGCTGATTTCGGGAAAGGGACAGAAGACATGTATCTTTTGGACAAAGAAACAATTTCTCTCAAAGCGGGAAAACTGACAAATCTTTTATATTTCTGTTCTAAAACTAAAACTGAATTTTCCAGGATCATTAAAGTTTCCCTTTCTGAAACCTCTGCAGCTTCCACCTGCTCAAAGAGAGATAAAATAGAAGGATTTTGTTCAATATATTTATGGAGGCCGGAAAAAGTGGTAAGGGCCATTACCTGAAATTGAGGTAAACTCAAGTATGGGCTTATAACACCGGAAATATCAATGACCCCTGGTCTTTTTCTCCCGCCAATATAACTGTGAAAATCATCAATAACCAAAATAATATTACCTGCCCTTACTGTTTCCTGAAAAATTCTATCCAAAAGAGACTCTGCTTCGGCTGTTGTTTCGGTTTGGGCAGCCAAGGCCGGCAGATCCAACTGAACCACTCTTTTATAATTGACTTTTGGTAAACTTTCTCCCAAAACGCTCCTTTTTGCTAATTCTATAACCATACTTTTTCTACCTACGCCCGGCTCCCCTACTATTAAACAGTTGTTAATTTCTCCCCGGCTTAAAATTCGTTCTATTATCTTCATTTCTTTTTTATGACCAAAGGTCTCAGGATAGTTTCTTTTCTTAACAATCTCTGAATAATCAATAGCAAATCTGTCCAGGGTAACAGTGTAGCCAGCTGCCCATTGTTTTGCCATACTGCCTTTCTTTATTAAATTTTTCCATTCCCAAAATCTTTTTCTCTCTTCAATTCGTTCCTGAAGATGTTCCAGCCACCAAGTAAGATTTTCAATGTCCCAAACTTTAAGATTGGCCTCAACCAAAATCTTTTTGAAAATAGGGTCGTATTTAGCCAAAGCTGTAAGCAAATCCCCCACTTCTACTCTTTTATGTCCCTTTTTGAAAGCTGCTCTCAATGCTTCCAGAATTATTTCCTGAAAATCCTTTCCGCTCTGTCGAGGCTTGGCCTGCCTGCGCAGGCAGGCCTTGGAAAGAGAATCCTTCAGGAGTTTTTTTATGTCTTTTTGGCTAAAAAGAATTCTGGAAAATATAAAATTTAAGTTCTTACTCCCACAAAGCAACTTGTAAAGAATAGTTGTGGAATCAAGGGACCCTGCAACCGCTTTAGCCGTTTCAAAGTCCAAAAATTCAGCTAAATTATGTTTTTCAGGATGCCTAACAGCATCTTCTAAAAGTTTTGCTTGCCCGCTGAAGCCTTTAAGGCGAAGGCGGGGTTTCTTTAGTTTTGAATTGAAAAATGCCTGTTTGTACGAACAGCCAAAAAATAAAGTTAAAAATATTATAGACAAACCGAGGGTTAAAGATTGATTGTTTCTGTTAAGAGCATCTGTTAAGAAACCGAAAAGGAAAATTATCAGAATTAGAAAAAACAAAACCAAGAATATCTTCCTCAAGGAACTTACAAGTTCAAACCCCATGGCTTTTCCCCATTTTACTGCCTGATAGATTTTAGCTGTTTTTAAACTAAACATGATTTATAGAATAACCTGTATTCCAAAAAGAAAACCTGCAATTAAAAAAGCCGGCACTGCCAACCAGGCAAAAAAGATAACGGTACCGGCAAAAAGTATAAACACTTCTGCTAAAAGTCCTCCTACTATTAGGAAGCTTCTCAAAAAAGCTCCCAAACTCCTGAAAATCAGATTGGAAAGAAAGGCCTCAAAATACTTACCCAAATCAAACCCCTTGCCGTAAGAAGCCTGATATCTTCTCCAAGGAGAAAAGAAGGTTTTAAGGAGTAAAGGCACAGAAAAATACTCCAGGTTATATTTCAGGAAATTTTTCCAGGCCTTAAGAATGTTCCTCGGCATTTCCCAAAACTGCCAAGAAACCCACTGAAGAACTATATTCTGCATACCGAGCTACTTTTTTATTAATTTAATACCAAGGCCGGCAATTTGGCCTCCGCCGAAAAGCAAAATAAAAGCCAGCATTGACCAGACGG
>CAZUVP010000044.1:0-3752 GCA_964623855.1 uncultured Candidatus Saccharibacteria bacterium
AATCCAACACAGAGGACCTCTTTAAGTTTGTTCAGGGCCCCGACTTTCCTACCGGTGGCATAATTTATAACCAAAAAGAAATTCTCCAGGCCTATTCCCAGGGCAAGGGTCCCATAGTCACCAGGGGGAGAGCAGAGGTGCAGGAACAAGAGAAAACTGGTCGGCGGAGGATTATTATTACTGAAATCCCTTATCAAGTTCAGAAGTCAACCCTGATGGAGCAGTTTGCCAATTTAGTTCAAGAAAAAAAGACTGAAGGAATAAAGGACATCAGGGACGAATCAGACAAAGAAGGCCTGAGAATTGTTTTAGAACTTTCCCGAGAGGCCTATCCTCAGAAAATTCTCAATCGCCTTTATAAATTCACCGACCTTCAAAAAACTTTTCACTTGAATATGTTGGCTTTAGTTGAAGGAATTCAGCCCAGAGTCCTGAATTTAGTGGAAGTTTTAGATTATTTTATCATCCACAGAAAAGAGGTTGTTACCAGGAGAACTAAATTTGAGTTGGAAAGGGCCAAAGAAAGAGCTCATATTCTGGAGGGTTTGCACAAGTGCCTGGTCAACATAGATGCTGTTATTAAAATAATTAAGAGTTCAGAGAACCGGGAAGCGGCAGAGAAAAATTTAATAAAAAGATTCTACCTGACTAAAATCCAGGCCAATGCGATTCTGGAGACCAAGCTTTCTGCCCTGGCTAAATTAGAAAGAAAGAAGATTGAAGACGAATTGAAAGAATTAAAAGCTAAAATAAAAGAATTAATTGCCGTATTGAAAAGCCCTCAAAGGATAAAGGAAGTAATTAAGAAAGAATTAAAAGAGGTAAAAGACAACTTTGGTGATGAAAGGAAAACCAAAGTTCACGTTCAAGGATTGGGAGAAATAGCAGAAGAAGACCTGATTCCTCAAGAAGAAACCATTATTACCCTGACTCAGGGAGGCTATATTAAAAGGATTAATCCCAGAAGTTATAAAATTCAGAAAAGAGGGGGTAAGGGAATCTGCGGCATGAAAACCTTGCAAGATGATATAGTGGAGCACTTTCTTTCCGCCCAAACCCACGATTCTCTGCTCTTTTTTACTGATTCTGGAAAAGTTTTCCGTACTCAGGTTTATGAAATTCCAGAAGGAAGCCGGGTAGCCAGAGGAAGAGGACTTTTGAACTTCTTGGAACTTTCTCCTGAAGAGAAAATCCTCTGTCTCAGAACATTAGATAAGAAAGACCAGGAGGGGGGGATAAAATATTTAGTCATGGCTACCAAAAATGGTATAATTAAAAAAACTCCTCTGGAAGATTTTGAAAAAATTAGAAGATCTGGGCTGATTGCCATAACCCTGAAAAAAGGAGATGAGGTGAGAAATATCCAGAAGACAACCGGCCAGGACGATATAATTCTAATTACCAAAAAGGGCCAGTCCATACGCTTTAAAGAAAAAGATTTAAGACCAATGGGAAGAACGGCTTCTGGCATTCGTGGAATTAGGCTTAAAAAAGGAGACGAGGTGGTAGCGATAGACATAATAAAAAAACAGGAAAAAGAAGCTGAAAAGAAATCAAAGGAATTCTTACTGGTGATAATGGACAACGGCTTCGGCAAGAGAACCGACATTGGAGAATATAAGATTCAGGGCAGAGGAGGATCTGGCGTTAAAACGGCAAATGTTACTCCAAAGACAGGCGGGATAATAACAGCTAAAGTTTTGACTGGTGAAGAAGAGGATCTGATTGTTATTTCCCAAAAAGGACAGGTTATCAGGACAAAGATTTCCCAGATAGCTAAACTCAACCGAGCCACCCAGGGAGTTAGGATAATCAAATTAGAAGGAGATAAAGTGGCTTCAGCCATCTGCGTATAAAAATTATGGAAGGATTTCTGGATCCGCAAGAAGTTCTAAAAGAATTAAAATTGAAAAAGGGCCTTACTGCTGCCGATTTCGGCTCCGGCTCCGGGGGCTGGGTAATGCCTTTGGCGAAAATCTTGGAAGAAGGAAAGGTTTATGCCATAGACATTCTGGAAGAGCCCCTTTCTGCTTTAAAAGCCAAATTAAATTCAGAAAAGATTTTTAATGTTGAGGCTATCCAAGCAGACGTGGAGACAGAGAAGGGAACCAGGCTTTCTGAGTCTTCTTGCGATTTGGTTTTAATGACAAATTTGTTGTTTGAGTGCGAGGATAAAAAAGCGGTATTCCAGGAGGCAAAAAGAGTTTTAAAGCCCGGCGGCAGAATCCTAGTGGTTGACTGGCAGAAAGACAACCCCTTTACTAAAAAGATAGAGAAAGTTTCCTTTGGTGAGATTAAAAAGATAGCTAAGGCATTGAATTTGAAATTGGAAAAAGAGTTTCCTGCCGGAACTTATCATTACGCCTTAATTTTGGTAAAGTAGAATAACATGAAAAGAATTCTGCCAATACTTATTCTGTCGCTTGTATTCTTACCCATTTTTGTTTCAGCAGAGGGAATAATTATTATTGAAAATCCTTTAGGAGAGGGAACTCAGTTTGAAGATATAATTGACAGAATTATTGATTTCATTTTTAGGATTGCAATAATAGTGGCTCCTTTAATGGTGGTAATCGGCGGGGTTATGATTACAACCGCCGGTGGTAATTTCCAGCAGGTTGCCAGGGCCAGGAACTTGTTAATCTGGACAGCTATTGGTTTTGCCATAGTCTTGCTTTCTAAAGGCATTATTGTTATTATAAAACAACTTTTAGGAGTTCAAGGAGGGTAAAATAAATATATGAAAAAAATATTATCCGCCTTAGTTTTAATAAATTTTATAAGTGCCGGCTTTATAATTTTTGCTGGTTTGGCTTTAGCAACCACAACAACAGGCCCTCTTGAAAAATGCACAATAAATAACCTTAGCAGGGTAACTGATTCAGGATTAACCTGTCAGACAAATTGTGTTTTTAGCTACGGCGACTGCCCGACCTGCTGCGTTTTAAATGCACTTTACAATGCTACAGATGTCATCTTCTTTATTCTGTTGGGGATAGCCACGATTTATGTGATTCTGGGAGCTATGAACCTTTTAATGTCGGCAGGCGACCCCTCAAAGGTAACTTCTGGTAGAAACTACATAGTGTATGCCATGATCGGCTTAATGCTTGCTTTCTTGGCGAGAGCGATACCCGCCGTTGTTAAAGGTATAGTTGGTGCTTAAATTAAAAATTCAAAAGGTCGATAAAAAGACAATATATATAGGAAAATTTGTAATAATGAAAAAATTTGCAGTTCCAGTTTTGGCAATTTTGGCAGTAGGCGTGCTTTTGCCAATGGTTGTTTCCGCTCAAATAACAACGGCTCCGGAAGAATGCCTTTTAAAGTATGATTTTTCTGATTTTGATGCAGAGTGTACAGCGGGAAATTCGGTGAATATTTCAGGGCACGGAATGTGCTGCCTTTTGAACACTCTTTACAATGTTACTGACTGGATTTTCGTAATATTGGTTGGTTTAGCGGGCATCTTTGTGATTTTAGGAGCTATGACTCTGATTATGGCAGCAGGTTCTCCAGAAAAAGTTACTTCGGGAAGAAACTACATACTGTATGCTGCTATTGGCTTATTGGTTGCGTTTTTGGCCAAAGCCATTCCTGGTGTGGTAAAACTTATTGCCGGAATGTAAAAAAGAGAAAGAATTGTTTGCTTTCGAGATTTAATCAATCCCTAATCGCTTTGGTTTAGGGATTGATTTTTTCTGCCCTCGTGGCGGAATTGGAATACGCGTAGCGCTTAGGACGCTATCCCG
>CAZUVP010000045.1:0-3703 GCA_964623855.1 uncultured Candidatus Saccharibacteria bacterium
CTATCCAAAGCCCAACTTTGAGCTTCTTTCCCTTTATCAATATGGCGAGTGAAAATGCCGCACCAAGCAGGAAGAGCAGCGGCCAAACCAAGGGCATGAATTATCTGCAATAAATATATATGCCAAGGCAAGGTAGCAAAAATAAACCCAAAAGGAGTCAAGCTGGCTAATAAGATTCCTCCTATCAAAAAATAATAATCGTCTTTCTCCCCGTGATTTTTATCTAAATAATTTGCGATGGGAATTTGAATAACAGACTTTGTCAACCAATAAATACCAACAGCCATTCCAGCCACTTTTGCATCTCCTCCATTTATGTTTTCTACAATAAAAATAGCTAGAATCGGGTTGATCAATCCCCAGCCAAAAAGCAGTGCCAAATCAGAAGAGACCAAGACTTTAATGACTTTATTGATTGATTTCATCTATTTTTTTAAATAGCATATCTTTTACTAAAATTATCCCCAATCTGAATAAAATAACTATTCCCAACAAAGATAAAATTAACTCTGCTCCTCTGATAATCATAGTGAAGGCGGTAGCTGCAGACACTCCCAACCCCAGGGCTCCGAAGGCAAACGTTTGAAGTGCTTCATGGCTTCCCAGAGCCGTAGGAATTGGTATCATTACTGCTAAATAACTAAATCCCAACACAGAAATAGCAGCTAACCCTCCTATACTTTTACTCAAAAACATAATTAAAAGCCAGGCCCTTGTATACATTACCCCAGCCCGCAAGAAAGCCAGAGCTATAGCTTTCCATAAAGCTTTATTTTTGGCTTTAAAGAAATTAAAGATTTCTTTTTCCGTGTCAAAAGGTTTGTTATTCCTTACCAAAAAACTAATAATACTTTCCCGCCTAATAGATTTGAAGTAAAAAAAGAAGAGTCCAGCTAAAAAGACTAAAAACACTCCTCCAAAAATAATCACTAATTTTGTTGGAGGCGTGCCAATCATTGAAAGAAAAAATATTCCTCCAAAAAAAATAACTGCTAAGTTAGCAGTCCATTCTAAAATCCTGTCTATAATCACCGATGCCATACCTTTCGACCACAGGACTCCGTTCCTTTCTTTCAAAATATAACTACGAAAAATTTCCCCCCCCCAAATCAATATTGGAGCTAAAAACATTACAGAGAAACCGGCCAAATAAGGATTAAGAAGGCTCCGAAAAGGAATCTTTTCCCCGCAGCCTTTCAGAATTTCTCTCCATTTCCAAGTTCCCACCAAAGCCATCAAAAAAGTAAGTCCAAGAATTACTAGCCCTTGCCAGCCAGTAAAAGCCAAAAAGGCGTTCTTTATTTCTCCCCAGCCAACGATCCCGGCAATCCAAAAAAACAACCCAACGCCTATCAAGAGAGAAGCTAAAAACAACAAAAGTGTTTTCATATATAATTAGTGGAATTTATCCTCAAGAAAACTTACGATTTTGGAATTAACATCAGCTGAAGACCAAAAGTAATCATGCCCTGGCGCTTCAAACTTTTTGGAAAAAGGGGTTTTAATCAGGGAAGAAAATAAAGAACTGGCATCGCCCTCCATTAAAGTATCTTTACCAGCGTTATCCAGTTGTAAAATATTATCCGATTCAAAAGGTTTTTCCCAAAAGGGAACTCCGGCTGTAATGGCGTACACTGAACTTTTAACATCTCCTGCAAGATTTTGGTAAGTCCTATTAACAAAAGATGCTCCGTTGGAAAGGCCGGCTATAATAATTTTTTTACCGGGTAGTTTTTCAGCCAAAAACTCCACATCATTAGCCAAAATTTCAGAAGAAAAATTAAAAGAGCTAAAAAACTCCTTAATCGCTGTTATTTTTCCCATAAATCCATTTCTGGTTCGATTATAAGGGATAATTACTGTTTTATATCCCCATTCATTCAGAGTGTCTTGAACGCCTTCAACAATTGGAGTAAAGTCTTCCGCTTCTTCTATGGAAGTATTCCCCCAACCACCGGAATTAAAAATGATAATAATATCGCTCTCTGCCACTTTGTCTAAAATTTCCTGCGGCTGAAAGCCGTCGGGAATAACTTCTGGACCAAAAAGAAAAAATAGGCCAACTAAAGAAATAAACGTAATAATGGTATATTTTAATGTTTGCATTTGCGGCAGAATTTATTTTCTAAAATTTTTATAAATTCTAATAGTACCGGATCATCTAAAACCTCTTTAGCTCTCCTCACCCAAAGATAGTGCTGGATTTTCCCGTATCTTTTCCAGTATATCAACCCCTGCAAAAGATTAACCACTTTATCTGCTTGTTTTACAAACCTTCCCTCTTTGGTCCTTCCGTTTTCGTAATCCAGCCAAAGATTAGTCACTTCTCTTTTTAAATCAGGTGGCAGTTGAGAACAAAGTTTTCTCATCGCCTTTTTCTCCAGTCCTTGCTTTATCTTCTCCATTTTTTTTCTTTGGGCAGTTGTCGGTCGGCCAGGTTTGGGTTGAAGTTTTAAAAAGGCATCAAGCGTAACCCTGCCTTTTTCTTTTATGACATAGGCATCATAAGAAGTGAGGTCTGGAGAATAAAGCTCGCAGAGGTCATGGGCAAGAGCCATTTTTAACGCCCTTTCTAAATTAATCTTTTTCTTTCTTCCTAAAAGCCAAACCAAAAGAGTCAAATGAAAGATGTGCTCACCAGTGGTTTCGGCATTTTTTATTTTATGGATCTGCCAGCCCCTTCTTTTTTTCCCTTTTAGCTTTTCTACTTCAATCAAAAAATTAGTTATTTTCTTCATACTTACTCTATAATTTTAACATAATTTGACCCAAGCGCGAAGAGATAAAAAAAGAAGAAGCAAAAAGCTCCTTCTTCATCTAATCTAAAATTGGGCTTGGCTTAATTAATTTTGTATTTTATTTTCCTAATCTTATAAATTGTCTTTATCGGAGAAGAAACTATCACTTCTTCGCCAGGCCGATGCCTCAACAGGGCTTTACCGACAGGTGACTCATTGGAGATTCTACCAACTGAAGGATTAGCTTCTAAGGACCCGACTAAAGTAAATTCGTCATTCTGTCCATCCACTTCAACCAGCACGGTTGCTCCAAGGTCAACAATATTCTGTTTATCTTTAGAAGGATTTTTAATTAATACAACATTTTTCAAGATATTATAAAGTTCAGCAATCCTTGATTCCAAGAAGCTTACATCTTCTTGAAAAGCTAAGTATTCAGGATTCAAATCTTCGGACTGCAAGATCTTAGGAGATTCCCCTTTGGTTTTGGAGATTTTTAAGTCTTTGAGATAGACGTATTCCCTTTTAATTTTTTCTAGTCCTTGTTTAGTTAAGTAAAACTTTTTTTCTTCCGGCATTGAAGTAAATAATTAATTATTTATGAGATGAGAGATGAATTTTAATTCATCGAACATAGAATTTTTAATTTATTTCTTTATTTTTTAAATCCCCTCTAGCGAGGGGATTAGTTATTATTTGCGATAATGTTTAAACTAATCCCTCAACACATCAATTTTCTAAAAGTTAAGGCAACAATTGAATAAGCCCATTTGGTAACGGAACATTTTCTGTTTCTATTAATTTTTGCTCTGGTTTCATTTTGCATTTTTCTTTCGAATCGTCTTTATCTCTTTTAATTATATCCTCTTGAGAACATCTGTCAAGCCAGTTTGGAAAATGAAGTTTTAAGGGTATTTTGCTTTGTTTTCTAAAGTTAAGACGAATTATAGCTTATTCTATTACAG
>CAZUVP010000046.1:0-3650 GCA_964623855.1 uncultured Candidatus Saccharibacteria bacterium
TCTTTGCCAAGATATTTTGCTGTCTTTTTTAATCCTGAAGAATCTAAAATTTTAGCTGACAGTAAAGTAAGAGAAGCTTTGAATTACGGCACCAATAAAGAAGAAATTGTAAATCAGGTTCTGCTAGGGAATGGAAAAGTCACGCATTCCCCTATTCTTCCTGAAATATATGGGTTTGAGGAACCGGAAACCGTTTATCAATTTGATACAGAGAAAGCTAAAAACCTTCTGGAGGAAGAAGGATTCGTGGAAAAAGAAGATGGAATCAGAGAAAAGTTCGTTGAAAAGGAGCCGGCCTTTCAATTTACAAGCAATCTAACAGTTAGCTCCAAGGGAAGCGAAGTCACAGAACTCCAAAAATGTTTAGCTAAAGACACAGAGGTCTATCCCGAAGGTGAAGTTACGGGATACTTCGGCGCAAAAACTAATACAGCTGTAATTAAGTTCCAGGAAAAATATAAAGAAGAAATCTTGCAGCCCTACGGCCTGCAATCAGGAACGGGTAAGGTTTATAAAAGTACCCGGGAGAAGTTAAACGAATTATGCGCGGCTCCTACAGAAGAAACCCTGACTCTTTCTCTTGTTTTGGCTACCGTTGACCAGCCTGCCCTTCAAAAAACAGCTGAAATATTAAAAAATCAATGGCAAGAGTTGGGAGTTAATCTCGAGATTCAGACCTTTAATATTTCCACCCTAGAACAGGATGTCATTAAGCCTAGGAGTTATGAAATGCTGCTCTTTGGCGAAGTTCTAGGAACTATCCCCGATCTTTTTCCATTCTGGCATTCTTCCCAGGTTGAAGACCCGGGTCTGAATTTAGCTGGCTACGAAAACAAAACCTGTGATAAACTATTAGAAGAAGCTCGCCAGAGCTTAGATAAAGCAGATAGAAGAACCGCTCTGGAAGAATTCCAGAACATATTGATTGAAGATACTCCAGCCGTTTTCCTTTATAGCCCAGACTACTTGTATTTGGTGTCAGAAGAGATTAAAGGAGTTAAAACAAAGGTTATTACTGATTCCTCACAAAGATTTTCCAATATTGAAGATTGGTATATCAAAACCAAAAGAGTATGGAAATAAAAACCGTTGACAAATACAATATGCGAAAGATGATTCTAAACTTCCCAAAGCAGTTTAGAATTGGAGCAAATGCCGCCAAGCAGGTCTGTCTGAAATCCAATACTTTCTTAGTTCCACCAGAAAACATTATTATCTGTGGCATGGGAGGGTCAGGCTTGCCCGGTGACCTTATGGTGCAGCTACGGCCTTTGGACGTTTTTATCCATAAATCCTACGGCCTGCCCCCGCAAGCAGGAATTGAAAGTTTGGTTGTCTGTATTTCATATTCTGGCAATACCGAAGAAACTCTTTCTGCTTTTTCAGAAGCTATCAGTAAAAGGTTGCCAGTAATAGCTATAACTACAGGAGGCAAATTAGCTGAACTCTGTAAAAAACACAAGGTACCTACAGCTATTATTCCCCCACCCTATATTCCTCCCCGCTTAGCTCTTGGTATCCAGTTTGCCGCTCTCCTGCAGATTTTAACCAATCATAATCTTCTACCTAAAAACTTTGTTGAAGAGATTCTAAAATATGAGAAAACTCTGAATACAGGAGACCTTGAAGAAAAAGCAAAGAAAATAGCCAAAAAGATTTATCAAAAAATACCTATTATTTACTCTCCCAAACAATTCCGGGCCCTGAGTTTAATCTGGAAAAATAGTTTGAATGAAACAGCTAAAATCCTGGCTTTTGATAATTATTTCCCGGAATTGAACCATAATGAAACCGTAGGCTTTTGGAATATAAATGAAACCCAAATCAGCAATAAAAAATTGTTGGTGATTATTTTGCGGGATCTCCAAGATCGCACCCAAATTCTAAAACAAATGAAAATTACCAAAGACATTATCGAAAAAGAAAGAGTTCAGGTAGAATTTGTAAATATTCAAGGGAAAACCACTTTAGAGAAAATTTTCTCAACTATTATTCTGGGCTTTTGGACATCTTATTACTTAGCCTTGAAGTACAAAGTTGATCCAACTCCGGTAAAAACCATAGAAGAACTAAAGCGGAAACTGAAAGAGGAATAAAATGAAAATCAAGAGAGCGGTAAGGTGTGCAGCTATCAAGGTAGCAAAAAACAAATACTAAGGGTCTGAAAGTTCAGGAAATCTTTCCTCTAATAGAGGATTCTTCTTTTTAAAAAAGAGCGAAGCCAATAATGGAAGTTTTCCGCCGATATCCCTTAAATTCTCTCTCTTATCATTTTCCCCTTCCTCCTCGTCCTTTTTTAGATGACTTATCAAAATGTAAATATTTTGATTTGACTTTGGAAGAAGGATTGGAAATCGGTAAAGGCAACTTTCCTCATTCATTGGTAATTCCTTCGATCTGTAGTAAACTGAAAAAAGACGTTATCGGGACCTACGAAATAAAATACGGGCATAAGGATCCGGAAAGTATGTTAAGAAGCGACCAATTTTACAGAAAGGCATTCGGCCAGAATTTCAACGAATACTTTCAATAAAATATCAAAATTATTCTCATAACCGGCGGCTAAAATTGCCAGCCGGTTGAATTAAAAAATGGAAGTTAAAAAAGCTATAATACCAATCGCTGGTTTGGGAACGAGATTTTTACCTTTGAGCAAGGTTTTGCCAAAAGATTTTTGGCCCCTGGTTGATAAACCGATTTTGCAATATATTGTTGAAGAAGCTATTGCTTCCGGGATAAAAGAAATAATTTTCGTAAATCAGCCGAGAAGGAAATCAATCTTGAATTATTTCAGGGTTGATAAAAATTTGATAAAACTTTTAGAGCAAAGGGGCAAGCGGAATCTGGCGAAGGAACTGAAAGATTCCGAAAAACTTTTTAAAAGTATTTCATTCAAACAGGTCTTTCAACGAAAACCCCTGGGAGACGGCCACGCTCTTCTGCAAGGCAAAAACTTAATAAAAAATGAGCCTTTTGCTACAGCTTGGGCGGATGACGTGATAGAATCAAAAACTCCTTGTCTTTCCCAATTAATAAAATCTTTTAATAAATACAAAAGGCCAGTCATTGCCCTGGCTCGCGTACCCAAAGAAAGTTTTCCTTTATACGGTATGGTAGCCGGCGAGAAAATCGGCAAGAGAATCTACCGAATCAAAAAAATAGTAGAGAAGCCTTCTATCGAAGAATCTCCTTCTGATTTGGCTTGTATCGGCAGATATGTTTTAACTCCAAAAGTTTTTGATTTTTTGGCAAAAGCAAAACCTAACCAAAAAGGAGAAATAATTCTGAACGAGGTGTTTTCGGAAAAAATGGAGGAGGAAGAAATTTTGGGTCTTGAAATCAATGGTAAATGGCTGGAGTGCGGAAACAAATTGGCTTATTTGAAATCAAACACTTATCTTATTTCAAAACATCTTAAATACGGTAAAAAGGTCAAAAAATTCCTGAAAGAAGAAAAAATAATCTAGGCGGATGTGGCGGAACTGGTATATGTTAATAAGAAACATCTATGAGTCTAAAAAGTAAACTCATTAAGTGGAACCCTGAAATTGCTTACGCTGTTGGGCTAATAGCTACTGACGGAAGTTTATCTTCCGATGGAAGACATTTAATACTCGTATCTAAAGATATATCACTACTTAAAACTTTTA
>CAZUVP010000047.1:0-3208 GCA_964623855.1 uncultured Candidatus Saccharibacteria bacterium
GATTGACTTCTGATAGAGATAAGTCCTTTTCACCGGCAATATTAAATAAAACTCCTTTGGCTCCCCGAATAGTATAAGGATACAAAGAAGAATTAAGAACTCTGGTAACCAAATCCTTGGTCGAACCTTCCCTTCTTTGCAATTCTACTGAATTCAAATAAGCCAACCTCCCTCTGCCTTCCATAATTGTCCTGAAATCGGCAAAATCAATATTAATTAGTCCAGGCTCATAAATAGTTTCTATCAGTCCGCCCAAACTATCAGCTAGAATGCGATTTACAATAGAAAGAGCCTGCTTTAAGGGAGTAGACTTGTCAATAATCTGAAAAGCTCTTTCGTTAGGGATAATAGAAAGGGCATTTAAGTGGTTTTTTATTTTACCAAGAGAGTCTTTAGCAATTTCCATTTTCTTATCTCCTTCAAACTTAAAGGGTAAGGTAAAGATACCATAGGTTAAATTCCCCAATTTTTTGGAGATTTTAGCAAAAACAGGAGCAGCTCCCGACCCGGCTCCGCCGCCTAAACAAGCCACTAAAATACACAAATCCTGGCCTTCTAAAAGCTTCTTTATCTTGTCTTTTTCCTGCTGGGCAGCTTCTTCTCCCAAGTCAGCAGACATCCCGGTTCCTAAACCGTGAGTGATTTCTTTACCAAACTGAAATTTAACAACCTTCCGGCTGCAGCTCTTCAGGGCCTGCGAATCGGTGTTGGCCACCACAAAACTGGCTTTGGGCATTTTAGCCGCAATTTCAGAAACAATCGTTCCCCCGCCGCCGCCAATACCAATCACTCTTATTTTGGTCTTTTTGATGGTATCCGGTTTTTCCTGCACTTTCTGTTTTTCTTTTTTCTTGGGACTCTTTTTCATTATCTCAGTATATTATGTTTATTGGTTTTTTTCAACCAATTACTTCTTTTTCTTCTTTGTTTTTGTTTTTAAACCTCTCTTTTTCATTTTCCTGCCACGTCTTTTTCTATTTGCCCATCCTATACCCATAGTTTTAAAATCTTTTATCTTTTATATAGCTATAACCTTTTATTTTATTCTACCAAAAAACCGCCCAAAAGGCGATAATTAAAATAACAGAGGCGAAGCCTCACTTAATTTGGCGAGGCTTCGCCTCGACATATTTTCGGCATATTCGCTGGCCTTATGGGACGATGTTAGAACTATATTTGAGGAATCGGATGATTATGTCCCGAATCTCAACGCTTCTTAGAGACAATTCTTTTCTTGTATTCTTCCAAACTCATACTTTTTTTAATATCGGTTATTTTTTCCGTAAACTCAATCCCGTTCAAGTGGTCGTATTCGTGTTGAATTACCCTACTAAGAAATCTATCTGCATTTAACTTAAATTTAATACCTTTATCATTAAAGGCTTCAATGATTATTTTTTTTGGTCTTTTAATTGGTGCAAAGAATTTTGCATAAGCGACACTTCCGCATCCTTCGTAAGCAACGTCTTCTTTCTTAGAAAAGAATATTATTTTAGGATTTATATAAACTCTAAGCTTATCAATATCTTTTGGATTTCTATATGGAGTCTTTCTTACTTCCGTTACAAAAACTCTAAGTTTCTCTCCTATCTGAGAGGCTGCCATCCCAACTAAACCATGATGATGCATTGAATCAATAAGATTCTTAACGACTTTTTGTGTTTTTTTTGAGGTTAATCCTTTAACTTTTTTAGATTTTTGACTTAATAAAGGATTACCTATTTGAACCACTTCTTTTACAATCATATCTCCTCAATACAACACGCTCTCAGAAACCGTAATCTCTGAGATTCTGGTTGCTTTTCTCTTTTGAAGAGAGAGTTCGGCGACAGCAATCCTTGAACTGCTGTGCATAAGCCTAATCTCAGTTTAAGTATACAAAGAAAATTATTCTTGGCAAGGAGGTTTGAGAAAAGAAAAAGGAGGTCATCCACTTGTTGTGAATAACCTCCTTATGTGTCGCGAATTCAAGAATCAAGAAATCAAAAGATTCAAGACTTCGAAACTTCAAGGTTCTATTTTTACTGCGGGAGAAACGCCGAGGCCGAACCATCCTTGTCGCGGGCGCCGTCAAACCAGCCGGCGCCGAACCCGACCCCGCCGCCGCCGAACCTGAAGAAGGGAGCCCCGTCAAACTGACCAACAGCGTCAGGAGAGAATTCATCACCAGCACAATCGATCCAAAGATCATCATAGTGCTGGAGGCGTTTAGGATGCGTCAGAAGCATTACGCCGATGGCGAATGCCCCTAAACCGAACTCGCTGGCGTTCATAACTTCCCGTGCCCGGCGCACTGAACGACCCCTGTGATAAAGACCGAACTGGACTGGAACGACGAGAATGTCGTGATCCTTCTGCTGGTCAGCCAGCGTCTGGAACGCCTTAGCCATCTTGACGGACTGCCTGAGGTACTGCGGACCGAGCTGACCCTCGCGGTAGTTGTAGAACTTGCCGTTGCGGGTCTGTTTAATCAGGTCAAGCACTTTCTGGACAGCTTCGCCGTAGGTTGGGGCAATCTTTTCCCACATCGGGATGGCAAACCATCCTTTGGCGTTTTGGGGAAGCGGCTGGCTGGCGATTTGCTCGTCAGCTGAACCGATGCCCGGGAACAGCTCGCGGAGACGGTTAATCTGCTCGGTGATACCCTTAGGCTTATAACCCGACAGGTACCCGTATCTGGATTCAACCTCCTCGTCAGCGAACTGGTTGGACACCGAATGCTTCCGGATGGAAGCTACGATGTCGGCCTGGAACTCGTCGCCATTCTCGATGAGCTTCTGGAGTCCGTCTTTATCAAGAC
Organism: uncultured Candidatus Saccharibacteria bacterium; assembly: GCA_964623855.1. GTDB lineage: Bacteria > Patescibacteriota > Minisyncoccia > Minisyncoccales > RBG-13-42-11 > CAZUVP01. The sequence goes on from CAZUVP010000047.1 coordinate 2,801, forward strand.
TGACTTCTCCAAGTGCTCGCTCGGCGGCATCCTCGGCAAATCTGAAATACTGTTTCCTTTGACCGGATGTAATCGATGCATTCATCGTTATCATCCTCCTTTCGTTTTTTGTCTCAATCCCATTTTTGGCTTTCTTCTGAGCCTCTTCTCAGAAGGTTTCCTATGAGACGAGCGTTTTGAAAACCAGCTGTTATGACATCCAAAACGCTCATCTCGTAGTTATGAACCACAATTTCAAGGAACTTTATAACAACATAATTATATCAAATTGTCAAAAAAAAGTCAAGTTTTTCCCTATCACAATAGGAGTTTCGAGATTAAAACCGCGAAATTTATTAAAAACAAAGTTCGATGTCCAGTCGGGGTACCGGAATAGAAAATCGAACTATTTACTAAAATATGAGGCGG
>CAZUVP010000048.1:0-3093 GCA_964623855.1 uncultured Candidatus Saccharibacteria bacterium
CCGGTAGGAAAGTCGGGGCCCTGAACAAACTTAAAGAGGTCCTCTGTGTTGGATTTGGGATGGTCGATTAAGAAAACCGTGGCGTCAATCACCTCAGAGATATTGTGAGTGGGAATATTGGTAGCCATACCGACAGCAATACCCAAAGAACCATTTAACAGCAACTGCGGTGTAGGAGAAGGAAGAACGGTTGGTTCCTTTCTGGTGCCGTCGTAATTATCAATGAAGTTAACTGTGTCTTTATCAATGTCTTTTAATGTTTCTTCTCCAATTTTAGAAAGCTTGGCTTCTGTATAACGTTGGGCGGCCGGAGGATCCCCGTCAATACTGCCGAAATTTCCTTGACCTTGGATCAGAGGGTACCTCAAGGAAAACGGCTGGGCCATTCTGACCATAGAATCATAAACAGCCATATCGCCATGAGGATGATAGCGACCAAGACAGGAACCAACTACCGTAGCTGATTTCCTGGATTTAGAATTGTGGCGCAGGCCTTCTTCCAACATGGTATAAAGAATCCTCCGATGAACAGGTTTCAGCCCATCCCTGACATCTGGAAGAGCGCGCGCCACAATCACTGACATTGCATAATCGATATAAGACTCCTGCATCTCGGTAGTAATTGCCCGGGGTTTAATCAAACCTATCTCTGTATTTTTTGTTTTTTGACTATTGCTCTTAGCCATTTATTTTAAACTCGGGAAGATTTTCGAATTCTTCCTCCAGAAAAGGAATTTCTAAATCTTCCTTGAATTCCTCTGTCTTAAAATCTTCTAATCTTTTTTTAAAGTTATCGAATAAGAAACTAAGTGAAATGACCCCAATAATAACAACTGTCGCCCAGAGAATTATTTTTCTTTCTCTTTCCGGACGATTCTGCAGTCTTTGAATAAAGTTCATGGTCTCAAAACAACTATCTTTGCTTCTTCGGGAGAAATATCTTTCTTTTTAATCGTCAGCTTGGATAAGGGTTCCAGTTTTTTTACCCCTACCGCCTTTAAAAACTTATCCAAACCCTCTAATTTTATCTTTAGTTTGGGAATTTGGTAGTGCATGGGAATGGTAATATTGGGCTCAATTTGAGACATTACCTTTGCCACTTCTTTAATGCTCATCGTGTATACTCCTCCCACAGGAATCATTAAAATATCCACATCGCCAATTTTCTCTAATTGTTCAGGGGTTAATTCTTTTTGGCCCAAATCTCCGAGATGACAAAGACGAAGATCTTCGGCTTCTATTGTATATATGGTATTTACCCCTCTTTCTTTTCCTAAAGAAGCATCGTGAAAAGAAGAAATACCCTGGATAAAAACCTCTTTCTTTTCATATTCTCCAGGCCCTTCAATAACTAATGGATTACCTAAAACCGCTTTGACATTGTTGTGGTCGTGATGTTGGTGAGTAACTAACAATATATCGGCTTCCAATTTGGGAAGCCGGAGACCGGTAGATTCGTCAAAGGGGTCAATAACAATATTCACGTGATTGTTTTTTGCCCGGCTTGAGACTATTTGAAAACAAGCCTGCCCTTTCCAGGTGATCTGCATATATTAATTTTATCATAACTATTGCAAAGACTCAAGATTTATTGTATGTTAAAAAATACATGAAAGAGATATTAGAAAAAAATAATTTAATAAAACCCCTCCAAGTGGGGAAGATAATGAAAGGTGAAGTTATAGGCAAAGGCAGATCTGCCGTCTTTTTAGACTTAGGAGCCCATGGAACTGGAATAATTTATGGTAAAGAATATCGGGAGGCCAAAGACGAACTCAAAGATTTAAAGATTGGCGACACTGTTTCTGCTAAAATTGTTGAACTGGAGAACGAAGAAGGCTACATTGAGCTTTCTCTTAACCAGGCCTTGAACGAATTGATTTGGGAAGAACTCAAACAGAAAAAAACAGAAGGAAAGACGATAACGGTTAGGGTCTCTGGAGCCAATAAGGGAGGTCTGCTTACAGAGGTATCCGGTGTTCCGGCTTTTCTGCCTGTTTCCCAATTACTGCCCGAACACTATCCCAGAGTAAAAGGAGCTGAAGCCGGTAAAATTTTGAAAGAGCTCCAGGAATTTGTAGGCAAGGACTTGGAGGTGAAGATTTTTGATTTAGACCCTAGAGAAAATAAGCTGATTTTATCAGAAAAAGCCAAAGAATCAGAAAAAATAAAGGAAATCCTTAAAAATTATAAAGTGGGAGATACGGTAAAAGGAGATATCACGGGCATTACTGATTTTGGTGTCTTTATGAAATTTGGTAAAGAAGGGTTGGAAGGACTAATTCATATTTCAGAACTGGACTGGCAGTTGATCGAAGATCCGGCTGACATTGTTAAGGTTGATGAAAAAGTTAAAGCTAAAATTATCTCTATTATTGATGACAAGGTTTCTTTGTCCTTGAAAGCCCTGAAAAAAGATCCTTGGGAGGGAGTTTCGGAAAAATACAAAAAGGGAGATACTATTGAAGGAGAGATAACCAAATTTAATCCTTACGGCACCTTTGTTAAAATTTCTCCCAAAATCCAGGGACTTTGCCATATTTCGGAATTCGGGACGAAAACAAAAATGGAAACCGCCCTTAAAATTGGCGAGAAACACAATTTTCAAATCCTATCTATTGATCCTCAAGAGCATCGAATGAGTTTGAAGTTGGTGGAGAAATAACAGGAGTCAATGAAGAATTTAATTAAGAACTTTATATTCATCCTTCTCATTTTCTTGGTGATATCGGGTATTTTTACCTTGTTTTCTCAACCTTCGAAAGAGGAAAAAACGCTTTCTTTGACTCAATTAGTTGAAGAAATTAATCAAGGAAAAATTAAAAAAATATTAGTAGCTGATAATGACCTTTCTGTAATTTATCAGGACGACACTGAAGCTATTTCCAGAAAAGAATCAGAAACCGCTCTTTCTCAATCTTTAATCAATTACGGGGTAGATAAAGATAAATTGAAAGGGGTTGAGGTGGAAACCGAAAAAACAGAAAATGTTTTTACTTGGCTGGGCCCCTTATTGCTGGCTTTTTTTCCTCTTCTTCTGTTTGGTTTGTTCTTTTTTATGATTTTCCGCCAGGCCAAAACAGGCGCCATGCA
>CAZUVP010000049.1:0-3044 GCA_964623855.1 uncultured Candidatus Saccharibacteria bacterium
TTTCCACCTTAACCACAATCGTCTTTTGCATTTTATCAGAAACTACTATTCCTTGTAATTGACGTTTAGGCATATTCTTTTATTATTGTTAATATTTGAGAGATTTCTTTTCTGGCTTTACGAATTTCTCTTACATTCTTGACTTTGCCCGCTGCCAAATCAAACCTCATCTGTCTCAATTTTTCTCGATCATCAGCCAAAATCTTTTGCAATTCTTCTTTATTTTTTTGGCGCAGTTCTTTTAATTTCATCGCCTTTTTAAAAACTTTGTCTTAATAGGCAGTTTATCATTGGCCATTCTAAAGGCCTGTTTGGCCATTTCTTCTTTAATGCCATCCAGCTCAAAAATAATTCTTCCAGGCTTTACAACTACGACATAATGATCCACATTTCCTTTCCCTCCGCCCATAGGAACTTCTGTGCCCTTTTCAGTAACCGGTTTATCGGGAAAAACCCGTATCCAGAGTTTGCCTCCCTTTCTTAAAAACCTGATTATCGCTCTTCTCGCAGCTTCCAATTGTCTGGCTGTAATCCAACGAGTTTCCAGAGACATCAAACCGAAAGAACCGAAAGAAAGTTCTTTTCCCCGATTAGCTATTCCTTTTGTCCTTCCCTTTCTCCATTTTCTATGTTTTACTTTTTTTGGCATTAAGATTGGCATAACTATTCAAACTTCTCTCCTTTGTATATCCAGACCTTTATCCCAATTACTCCATAACTGCAATTAGCTTTTTCTCTGGCATAATCAATATCAGCTCTCAGAGTTTGTAGAGGCATCCTTCCCTTTCTCAACCATTCTCTCCTGGCAATTTCTGCTCCCCCAAGTCTTCCAGATACTTCCACTCTGGCTCCTTTCACTTCTTTTGAGGCCATAATTTTCTCTATGACCTGTTTTAAAACTCTTCTATGCGGCATTCTTCTTTCCAGCTGCTGGGCTACCCATTGACCCGATAAGGCGGCTGAAGTCCAGGGGTTTCTAATTTCTTTAATTTCAATTTTCAATTCTTTCTTGCCCTCCATAGTTTTAGCAGAGGAGGGTTTCCCTCTGTCGATTATTTTTTCCAGCTGCCTTTTCAGCTCTTCTATTCCTGTTCCTCCCCTGCCGATAATTAACCCGGGCCTGGAAGAAGAAATAATAATAATGGTTTTACCCGGGAGCCTCTCAATCTCCACTTTCTCTACTCCCAATTTCCCAATTTTCTTATGAATATATTCCCTAATTCTAAAATCTTCCTCCAAATATTGGGTTTTCTTTTTTTTATTCAACCAACGAGAATCCCAATCAGTTAATTTCTTCGCCCTATAGATTTTTGGGTGGACTTTATGAGACATAGTTTAAAAAGCCTTCCGTCTAAATACTCTTTTAAAAACCCCTTCTCTTTTTGGTTTGGATGTTTCTTTTTCTTGTTTAAATCGGGGTTTTTCCGGTTTAATTATTTTCTTCTCTGGCTCCTGCTCCTCCTTTTCTTTTTCACCCGCCGTAGCTTTAGCGGAGGCGGGCCTCTTTTTCCCTTTTGTTTTCTTAATTTCATCCAGCATTAAGGTTATGTGAGAAGTTTTTTTCTGGATTTCCGATGCCCGACCTCTGGCCCTGGCTCTCCATCTTTTATATTTTGGTCCTTCGTCTACCGTGATTTTTGATATAAAAAGGTTGGCTGGGTCTAATTGAAAATTATTTTTGGCATTGGCAATAGCCTGATCCAGCAGCTTTTTCAAAGACAAACTCGGCTTTTTTACTGCAAAATCCAAAGCTACCCGAGCTTCTTCTATCCTCTTGCCTCTAATCATATCAGCTACTAATCTTACTTTTCTGGGCGCTATTCTTAAAAAACGCAATTTAGCAATAACCGCCATATTATTCTGTTTTACCTGTTTCTGTTGCTTTGGCTTCTATCTCTCTTTGCATTCGACCTCCATGCCTGGAGAACTTAGTGGTTGGAGAAAACTCACCCAGTTTGTGGCCTACCATATTCTCTGTAACTTTTACGGCAATAAACTCTCTACCATTATGGACACCAAAAGTATGCCCTACCATTTCTGGGGCGATGGTGCAGGCTCTCTGCCAGGTTTTAATAACCTCCCCTGGTTTGGCTTTCTTTACCTTTCCTATCAGCTTTTCATCTATATATGGACCTTTTTTAAGTGACCTTGCCATATTATTTACTCTTCTTCTTTTTTCTTCTTCTAATAATAAATTTACTTGTCCATCTCTTCTTCTTTCTGGTTTTAACGCCAAGAGCATGTTTCCCCCAGGGAGTCTTTGGATATTTCAAACCAATGGGAGAACGCCCTTCGCCTCCGCCATGAGGATGGTCAGCAGGAACCATAGCTGTCCCTCTGACAGTCGGCCTTATCCCTAAATGCCTTGATTTTCCGGCTTTCTTTAATTTAACAAACCTGTGTTCCGGAAAGGAAACCTGGCCAATAGAGGCAAAACATTCGCCAGAAACCATCTTGACTTCAGACGAAGGAAAAACCAAATGAGTATGTTTGCCTTCCTGAGCCAAAACTTTAGCCGTAGTGCCCGCTCCCCTGGCCAATTTCCCTCCCTTCCCGGGTTCTGTTTCTATATTATAAAGTTGGCTTCCCACTGGAATATTTTTTATTTTCATTCGGTTTCCTGTCTTAATCTCAGCCTCTTCGGAACAAATAACTTTGTCTCCGACTTTTAAACCTGAAGGGCAAAGCCGATACCTCTTGTCATTGTCTTCATACTTCAAAAGGCAGATAAAGGCGGATCTGTTGGGGTCATATTCTATAGCTTCAACAACTGCTGGAATATTCAACTTTTCTTCTCCAAAATCAACAATTCTATAAAGCCGTTTGGCTCCCCCGCCTCTGTGTCTGACTGTAATCCTGCCGCCCGGCCCCCTGCCTGCTTTTTTCTTCAAAGGCAAGAGCAGCCTTTTTTCAGGTTTCTTTTTGCTCAATATCTTTTTTGGGTTTTTAGCTTTTGCCATCGAAAATTATCGAGGTAAAACCTCAATCTTTTGTCCTTTTTTTACTTTAACAATTGCTTTTTTATATCCTTTTCTAAAGCCTTC
>CAZUVP010000050.1:0-3031 GCA_964623855.1 uncultured Candidatus Saccharibacteria bacterium
TTCCTCTTTCCCCCCTTCTTTTTTAATTTCGGAATCGAAGATAGGTGTCATTTTTTAGCTTCCCGCCTTTGGCGAGGCTCGCCTTCGGCGGCTTTAAGAGAAAGATTTATTCTCCCTTGCTCGTCAACAGAAATAACTTTTACAGGGATTACGTCGCCAATCTTGACTATATCTTCCACTTTCTCGACCCGGTAGGGGGCTAATTGAGAAATATGGACCATTCCTTCCTGGCCCGGGAAAATTTCCACAAAAGCGCCAAAATTCAAGATTCTGGTAACCTTTCCCTGAAAAAGCTCTCCTGCTTCCACTTCTCTGGTAATATTTTTAATCCAGTCAACGGCTTTCTTGGCCGCTTCTTCTTTCCCGGCGGTTACGAAGATGCGGCCGGAATCTTCAATGTCAATCGAAACGTCGCATTCTTCAGTAATTTTGTTAATCATTTTTCCTCCAGGTCCTATTACTTCTCGGATTTTATCTGGGCTAATCTGTAGAATCATAATTTTGGGAGCATGAGGAGAAAGCTCTTTCCTGGGTTCAGATATTACTTTTTCCATTTCCTTTAAAATTTGCAATCGAGCTTTTTTCGCTTCAACTAAAACCTTTTCCAGAATATCTTTCCCTATTCCTTCGGTTTTGACGTCCATTTGGATGGCAGTAATTCCATTTTCCGTACCGGCCACCTTAAAATCCATATCACCATGATGGTCTTCTGGCCCCTGGATGTCGGTTAAAAGTCGCCAATTGCCTTTTAGGTCTGCCATCAAGCCCATGGCGATTCCCGCTCCAGGTCTTTTTATAGGCACCCCCGAATCCATTAAAGCCAAACTTGACGAGGAAACCGAAGCCATGGAAGTAGAACCGTTAGAAGAAAGAATTTCGGTTACCACTCTAATAGTGTAAGGAAAATCATCAGAACTGGGTATTAAGGGCAGCAGGGCTTTTTCTGCCAGCATGCCGTGTCCAATTTCCCGGCGGCCGGGTCCCCGCATAGGCTTCACTTCGCCAACAGAATAGGGCGGGAAATTATAGTGGTGCATAAAACGTTTTTTCCCCACAGTTTCCATTCCTTCCAGAAGCCGGACGTCTCCTGGCGTTCCTAAGGTTAAAATAGAAAGGGCCTTGGTTTGTCCGCGGACAAAAAGACCGGAGCCGTGGGTTCTTGGCAAAAGCCCTACTTCTGTTTCAATTTTTCTGATTTCATCGAGCTTCCGGCCATCCGGTCTTTTCCCCGACTCAATAACATTTTTATGGATTAACCTGTCAATTTCTTTCTCAAAAAAATCTTTAGCATAAACCTGTTTTTCCATACCGGGATATTTGCCTTCGATGTAATAAGTTAAATCTTCCCTCAAAGCGTTTGCTTCATCCATCCTTTCTCTTTTATCTGGCTGGTAAATGACTTTTTCTAATTTATCGTCAAGAAACTCTTTGATTTCTTTTTCCAGTTCCAGATCAGCCGGAGGCCCTTCAATCTCTAGTTTCTCTTTACCAACTTTTTTAGCAATGTCTTTTTGAAAATCAATTAATTTTTCCAAATATGATTTAGCAAAATCAACCGCTTCTATAATAGTTTTTTCTTCAACTTCTTCTCCTTCTTCTTCAATCATGTTAATTAAAACATCGTCGCCTTTTCCATTTCCCAGGAATTTAGCCAGAGGAGATTTAATGGCCGATATCGCTAAATCCAGATTGCCTTTTTCTCTTTGGCTGTAAATTGGATTTAGAATAAATTCCTTTTTTCCTTCGGTTGGCAGACTGCCGAGTCTTAAAGCAGCGATTGGTCCTGACCAGGGGATATTAGAAATAGAAAGAGCGGCGGAGGCGGCAATTAAACCTAAAATATCCGGGTCATTTTCGCCATCCCAGGAAAGACAGGTTACTACCACTTGAACTTCTTTTCTGAGGTGCTTTGGAAACCTCGGCCTAATGGCTCGGTCGATAAACCTGGCGGTTAAAATAGCTTCATCCGAAGGTCGGCTCTCTCTCCTCATGTATCTTGAGCCCAAGATTTTTCCCGCAGCGTAAAATCTTTCTTCGTACTCAACGGTCAAAGGAATAAAGTCTATTCCTTCCCTTTCATAATCTGAGATGACAGCGGTAGCTAGAACAGTAGTCTCTCCATATTGGACTAAAACACTGCCAGACGCCTGCTCGGCTAAATCTCTAATTTCTATTTTCAATTCTCTTCCGCCAGATTCTAATTTAAAAGTTTCTTTTTTCATCGAGCTATCGTTTTAATAAATATCGCGAGGGAGCTTTTTCCAAATCAAGAAATTCGTCAGCTATATCTCTTAATTTAGAAGAAGCTGATTTGCCAAAAGCGATAATCTCTACTCTTTTTCCACGGTTTTTTAAATATTCAACTAATTGGATAAAATCTCCATCGCCCGAAGCCAAAACAATACTGTCTACACTATCAGCTATCCTGATAGCATCAACAGTAATGCCAACATCCCAATCAGCTTTCTTCAGGCCGCCGAAAAACTCTTGTAAATCTCTGACACGAGTTTCAATTCCCAGCTTGATTAAAGCGTCAAAAAAAGGCTTTTCCTCTCCGGTTTTGGTTTTGACCACATAAGCAAAAGCTCGAATCAGATTTCTTTGGCTGACAGCCAATTTTAAAATCTCCCGGAAATTAACCCGAGCTCCGTATAGGTTCTTAGCTGAGTGATATAGATTCTGGACATCAATTAATACAGCCACTCTTTGGCCCGGATGTTTTATTACCATAATATTAATTATTTTTTTAACCCTATTTTCTTTATAATATCATTATACCTCTTTACACTTTGCTTTTTTAGGTAGTTCAGGAGAGATCTTCTCTTAGAAACCATTTTCAAAAGCCCTCTTTTGGAATGAAAATCCTTTGCGTGCTTTTTCAAATGCAAAAGAAGTTGCTTTATCTCTTCTGTTAACAAAGCAACCTGCACTTCAGGAGACCCGGTGTCTAGGTCGTGCAGTTTGTACTTGATAATAATTTTATTTTTTTCTTCTTGTGTTAACATATGTGCCCCCACCAGGACTCGAACCT
>CAZUVP010000051.1:0-2996 GCA_964623855.1 uncultured Candidatus Saccharibacteria bacterium
CACCAGTTCAATCTTGAAGTGATAGGAGACGGGAGTGAAGTAATTGACGCTCAAATTATTCAGATTTTCTATAACATTTTGAGTGAATTAAAGTTAAAAAACCTGATTGTTGAAATCAACAGCATTGGAGATAATCAGTGCAGACCTTATTACAAAAAGCTTCTGGTGAATTATTTTAAATCCAGGGAATCATCTTTGTGCGTTGACTGCCGCAGAAGGTTAAAAGAAAATCCTTTAAGGATTTTGGACTGCAAAGAAGAAAAATGCCAAAGAATAGTCAGTCAGGCTCCTCAGATAATTGACCACCTTTGCAATGAATGTCATCGTCATTTCAAGGGGGTCCTGGAGTTTTTGGATGAGATAGAGATTCCTTACAGGTTAAACCCTTATTTGGTTAGGGGATTGGACTACTATACAAAGACAGTCTTTGAAATTTTTATAGAAAAAACTAAAACTGAAGATGAAGGAACAAAGGATGCTTTAGCTGGTGGTGGGAGGTATGATGCTTTAGTGAAGTTGTTCGGCGGTGGCAGTGAAGATACAAAGGCAGCAGGCGCTGCCATGGGAATAGAAAGAGTGATAGCGGCTATGAAAGCCAGAGAGGTAAAATTCCCAAAATTAGCTACTCCTCAGGTTTTTTTAGCTCAGTTGGGCAATATGGCTAAAAGAAAGAGCTTACGTCTTTTGGAAGAATTCAGAAAAAATAAAATTCTGGTGGCTGAATCATTTGGCCGGGATTCCTTGAAGGCCCAGCTGAAAATAGCAGACAAAGTTGGAGCCAGACACACCTTGATCTTAGGCCAGAAAGAGGCCCTGGAAGAAGCAATAATCATCAGAGACATGCAGACAGGCAAGCAGGAAATAGTTAAATTAGACAAGGTGGTAAAAGCCATTAAGAAAAAAATCAAGAAATAATTCAATGTTAGATTGTATTTTTTGCAAAATTGTTAATAAGGAAATAGAAAAAGATTTTCTTTATGAGAACGAAAAAATAGTTGCCTTTGAAGATATTACTCCCAAAGCTCCCGTCCACCTTTTAATCGTTCCAAAAAAACACATTCTTTCGGTCGATAAGATAAAAGAAGAAGATAAAGAATTAATCGGAGAGATGGTTTTAGTAGCTCAGAAATTAGCCAGAGAGAAAGAATTAGTGGAAGGAGGCTATAGATTAATTTTAAATACTGGCCGGGACGCTGGTCAAACGGTCGACCATTTACACATACATTTGTTAGGAGGAGCCAAACTTCCATTCGCTTAAACATATGCCATTAGAAGCAAAAAAAGGAGAAAGAGAAAATAGCCAGAGTTTAATCCGCCGCTTTACCAAAAGAGTTCAGCGAAGCGGGATTTTGCTTAGAGCAAGAAAGACCCGTTTCCGAGGCAGAATAAAAAGCCAGCAGATGAAAAAGAGGACAGCCTTAAGGAGAGAAGAAAAAAAGCAGGAATACAAAAAACTTAAGAAATTGGGCAAATAAAATATGTCTCTAAAAGATAAAATTCAACAAGACCTCAACGTAATCATCAAAGAAAAGAAAGAGGTGGAGGTTTTGGTTTTAAGGCTAATTATGGCTGCTTTTTTAAATAAAGAAAAAGAAAAAAGATTTAAAACTTCAAAAGAAAAACAGGATATTTCTCAAGCCGATTTAGAAAAAGAAAGCCAGCTGACGGACGAGGAGGTGCTGGCTGTGGTGGTTGCTGAAGCCAAAAAAAGAAAGGAAGCTATGATAGAATACGAAAAGGGAGAGAGGAAAGATCTGGCGGAAAAAGAGAAAAAAGAGCTGGAAATTATCCAGAAATATTTACCAGAACAGTTCTCAGAAGAAGAGTTGAAAAAAATATTAAAAGAAGCAATTGATAAAGTGGGAGCTAAAGAAATGCGAGATTTTGGGAAAGTAATGGCGGAAGCAATGCCTAAAATCCAGGGGAGAGCCGACGGTTCTCAAATCTCCAAAACAGTAAAAGAACTTTTGGGGGTATGATAGAACTTAACAATTTGACTAGCCGGAAGATTGATGAGAAATTTTTAGAGAAAGTGGCAAGAGCCGTTTTGAAGAAAGAAAGAAAAAAACTAAAAAATTTATCAATTGTTCTGGTTGGACAGACTAAGATAAAAGAGTTAAATAGAAAATATAGAAGAAAAAACAAAGCAACCTCTGTTTTGTCCTTTCAGTATGACGATATGGGAGAAGTAGTTATCTGCCTCACATTAGTCGAGAAGACCGCTAAAAAATTTAGTTTAACTTTTAATGAAGAATTAACCAGAGTTCTAACTCACGGGGTTAAAAATTTATGTCAAAGGCGAACTTAATTGCCGGCTTAGATCTAGGGACAAGCCACATAAAAATACTGGTTGTCGGTCAAAAAAACGACCAAGAACAGCTAGAAGTCCTTTATCAGGATAAAGAACCTGCTTTTGGGATAAGAAGAGGAGTAGTGGTTGACCCCGATAAAGTTTCCAGAATTATTCAGATTCTTCTTAACCGAGCCAGAACAGAACTTGGCCAGAAAATTAATTCGGTTAAGGTTGGTATCGGCGGTGGCCATATTTTTTGCACTTCTTCAAGAGGAATGGTAGCTGTTTCCCGAGCTGACAGAAAAGTTTCAGAAGAAGATGTCAAAAGAGTTCTTCAGTCAGCACAAACGGTCTCTTTACCCTCTAATAATGAAATTTTAGAAACTTTTCCTAAAAATTTCTTCCTCGATAACGAAGTCGGTACAAAAGAAGTGGTAGGTATGCAGGGCAATCGACTAGAAACAGAAGTTCTGGTTTTGGCAGGATTTTCTCCTTACAAAAACAATCTAACAGAAGCTGTTTTGGATGCTGATCTCCAAGTTTCAGACACAATGCCCACACCCTTAGCCTCTGCCCTGTCTGTCCTTTCTCCCCGGCAAAAGGAATTGGGAGTAGCTCTTTTGGATATTGGAGCTGGTACTTCTGAACTGGCTGTTTTTGAAGAAGGAGAGCTGACTCATTTAGCTGTTTTTCCGGTTGGTTC
>CAZUVP010000052.1:0-2882 GCA_964623855.1 uncultured Candidatus Saccharibacteria bacterium
TGCCGTGCAGCATTACCACTTTGAATTCTGGGAAGATGTGTTTGCTCAATTTTTCTGCCTCCGCTTTTACTGCCTTAACCTCATCCCAGCTTGAAGTATTTTGAGTGGAGGAGGGTTCTATCCTTGGGCAAATAACAAAAACCTGCCTGCCTTGTTTTATTTGCTGTTTGATGAAGTTATAGGTCTGAGGTCTCTTTTCTGGCGAAACAATCTCGGTAATAACTTTCTTTCTTCCCTGGGGAAGTTGTTTTATTAAAGAAAGGTCCAAGTCCCCGTAAACTGTCAAAGACAGAGTGCGGGGGATGGGAGTGGCTGTCATAGAAAGAAGATGAGGGACAAAATTATGATTTTGGCAAAGACGAGCTCTCTGCTCTACTCCAAAACGGTGCTGCTCATCAATTATCACCAAAGCTAACCTTTTAAAAGTTACCTCTTTTTGGATTAGAGCATGAGTGCCTATTAAAATATCTATCTTTCCCTTTTTTACTTTTTCCAGAATCTCCTTCTTTTTTAATTTCTTTTTGTTTAATTTGTTTTCTTTACCGGTAACCAGCCCTATTTTTAAACCGTGTTTACCAAGAGCTTTTTCAAATGTCTGATAGTGCTGCTGGGATAAGATTTCGGTAGGGGCCATAAAGGCCACTTGGTAGCCCGCTTTCACGGTGTTTAAGGCGGCTATGGTCGCTACTACCGTTTTGCCCGACCCCACATCTCCTTCTAAAAGTCGATTCATCGGCCTTGATTTTTCTATATCTTTTAGTATCTGCCAGGTCGATTTTTTTTGGTCATCAGTCAGCTTGAAAGGCAAAGATCCTGTGAAACTTTTAACTAATTCCAGATTTAAAGGTATTGAAACAGATTTTTCCCGATCCAATTTCACCCTTTCTTTTATAATGAAAAGAGCAAAGGTAAAGAGTTCTTCAAAAGTAAATCTTTTTCTTGCTTTCTCAGCTAACTCTAGAGAATCGGGAAAATGAATCTGCCAGATAGCTTGGCTGAAAGAAGGCAATTTATATTTTGTTTTTAAGTTTTGAGGTAGAGGATCAGGGACTTCGTCTTTTAACTTGGCCAAAACGGGCCTTATTATAAACCTTAACCATCTGGAAGAAAGACCCTCTGTCCCTGGGTAAACCGGGACCAGGCGACCGGTATGGGTAAGATCAGAGTTTTTAAACTGGAGCTCATCTGTAATTTTTTCGTAAGCCGGAGAAGACAAATATCTGCTATTGCCCTTTTGATTCATTCTCCCGGCCAGGAACAAAACATCACCCTTTTTGAAACTATTGATTAAATAGGGCTGGTTAAACCAAACCACTTGAACGCTTCCCGTTTCGTCACTAACCAAGGCCTGGGTTAAAGTCATCCTTTTCCTGAAAGTTCGGATGCTTTTTATGTCCAGGATTTTTCCTTTAATAGAAACCGCTTCCTCCCTATTTATCTCAGAAATGGGAATTATATTTGAAAAATCCTCATAGCGATGAGGAAAATGAAAAAGGAGGTGGCCCGCAGTTTTAATCCCCAACCTTTTTAATTTCTTTTGGTATTGGGGACCAACCCGAGGAAGTTCTTCAATAGGAGTAGAGAAATCCATAGTGCCCTCGGCAGGACTCGAACCTGCAACCTCTTCCTCCGCAAGGAAGCATTCTATCCAATTGAACTACGAGGGCCTTACTTTTTAAATTTATCATAAAATTTTCTTAAATTCAAGTTGACTTAAAGATATTTTAAAGGTAAAATAAGGCCATTGGGAGAGGTGCCGGAGTCTGGCCGATCGGGGAAGTTTGCTAAACTTCTATAGGGTGTAATAGTCCTATCGTGGGTTCGAATCCCACCCTCTCCGCAAATAAAATTTTGGATATATTTTTATATCTAAAAATTTATTTGAGAGGATGTGTTGAGAATCTACTTAAATATGGGGGTTAGAATGCCGAATCCTTTAGGATGAGGCGAGAGATGAGAGCGAAGCTCTCAGCGATCACCACCCTCTCCGCCAAGACAACTTTTTATCGGCGCAACCCGACTGCGTCCGTCCGTAGCTTTAGCGAAGGAGGAATGACCGAGAACGAGTTGCGACCCGGGCGCATCAAAAATACCGACATTGACAGAAATTAATTAATGTGCTATACTCTAACATACAAAATAAGCTCTTTTTATAATTTTCTTGCGAATTAGTAGTCATAGCCAAGAGCCACTGATTTTTCGGTGTCTGCTGGCTATGACTACGGTCGTGGCCCCATAACCTCGGGAAGAGGAAAAATTTTCGGCAAAAAGCCGGAAGAAGGAGAAAGTAAAATGAAGTATGGTGAACTAAATCTAGGACAGGTGGAGGCGATTGTCAACAAGCTGGGTGGGATGGAAGGCGTTCGTCGCTTTCTTTCTGGAGAGCTGGTGGTTCAAGAACTGGAGCGTCAGCTGAAAATCTGGAAGACGATCAAACTCGGTACCGGTCTCAAGACCGCTGATGAATTCCGCAAAGCCCTGAAGGACAAAGGATTCAATATCAACGACTGGGCCAATGACATTTTCGGGAAACCCGCCTTTACAGCGGCCGCCGAGGAAGTTGAAGTGGATCTGGTTAAAGTCACGGTTGCCGAACTTTTCAAGAAAGGTGCCCGGCGCGATCAGATCTACGAACGTGCTGAGGAGATCGGACTCGAGCTCTGCCCGCCTGAAGTCGGTCCTCAACTGCGTCTGCAATATCAGGACCAGCCGAACGGCGAGTGGATCCTTATCGGAATGAAACCCATTGCTGGTTCCGGTGGCGGCCTGCGCGTGTTCGGCGTGGAGCGCTCTGGCTTGGGGCGATGGCTCGGCAGCTATTGGGGCGGTCCTGGCCATGTCTGGTTTCCTGGCGACCAGTGGCTCTTTGTCCGTTCCCGCAA
>CAZUVP010000053.1:0-2867 GCA_964623855.1 uncultured Candidatus Saccharibacteria bacterium
GAAAATAAATCAATCGTATCAGCCGCTGAAGACCAAGAGCTCGTTTCTCTGGCTGAAGCTGAACTGATTCAACTTAAAGAAAGAGAAAAAGTTTTGGAAAAAGATTTAAAAGGCTTACTGAAAAAAAACGAGGAGCCGGAAGAACCGGCTTCCGTAATTGTGGAAATCAGGGCTGGAGCTGGAGGCGATGAGGCTGCTCTTTTTGTCGCCGACCTCTTTAGAATGTATTCAAGATACGGACAATTTCAAAACTGGAGACAAAAAGTTTTGAACTCTCACTATACTGGAGTGGGCGGCTACAAAGAAATCATTTTTGAATTTAAAGATAGTAATGTTTTTTCAAAAATGAAGTATGAAGGAGGCGTCCATCGAGTCCAAAGGATACCGGAAACCGAAAAATCAGGCAGAATTCACACTTCTACAGCTTCTGTAGCTGTTTTAGCCAAACCTAAAAGTGCAAAAACAGCAATAAAATCGGATGAACTAAGAATTGATTATTTTCGAGCTTCAGGGCCTGGCGGCCAATATGTGAACAAAAGAGAGACGGCAGTCAGAATAACTCATTTTCCTTCCGGCATTGTCGTAAGCTCTCAAACGGAAAGAAACCAGCTTCAGAATAAGGAAAGCGCTATGAGTATCTTGGAAGCCAAGATTTTAGAAAAAAAGGAGATGGAAGCGTCGGAAAAAATAGGAGGCAAAAGAAAAGCTCAGATTGGCTGGGCAATGCGAGCTGAAAAAATCAGAACTTATAATTTTCCCCAAGATAGGGTAACTGACCACCGAATAAAAAAAAGCTTCCACAATATTTCCGGCATACTGGCCGGAAACTTAGATCCTATGATTGAAGCCTTAAGGAAGGCAGAAAACCAAGACCTTATTTGAGGGCAGCAATATCTGTTTCGTAGCCAGCTGTAATTTTCATTACCGAATCTCCATAAAATCCATAGCCATTATAGGCAGTTCTTCGACTGGTACCTGAAAAGTAAATCATAGCCGCTCTCCATTCACCGTCATAAGTTTGCTTTGCCGCTCCGTAATCTGATAAATAAAGAGCAGATGCCAAAAAGGCATCCTTAATATTCCAGGGATCAGCTTCCCTGCCGGTTATAGCTTTCACTCTGTCTTTGTAAATCATCCAGGTAGAAGGAATAAATTGAGCAGGCCCCATAGCCCCACCGTATCCATAAGACATAGGGCAGGAAACCGGCGTATTGTAAGGGTCTCTGCCAAGAGCTTCTGTAATTTTCAAAAAGGGCTGCACGTCTCTGGTGGGCTTCATAACTCCGGACACCGGCCTGTTATTGTAAGCTACTACCCCCGCTCCAGTTGTGGGGTTTTTTAAATAACATTGGCCAACATTTTTACCGATGTTTGATTCTTGAGTTAAAATGGCCAGGAGAAAAGCCGGTCTCACCCCGGTAACCGACTCGACATGCTCTGCCATTTCCAGAGCTTCGCCAAAAGTTGGAGCTTCCGGCACTCCGATTAATTCAAAAATCCTGGCTCTAATTTCTGCTGCCTGTTTCTCCACCACCTCTTTTTTCTCCAATTGTTCTTGGTATTCCGCCTCTGTCAGCCTTAGGTAGTAATCTGTTTGCTGTTTTGTAGATTGGCTCTCTTGCTTTTGGAGTTCTTTGAGCTTGACCACGCTTTCTAAATCCATTTTTTCTTCACCCAAAGATGTTTTTTGCTCTTCCAGGTATCCTTTCAAGTTTTTAATTTCCTGCAAGAAATCTTTGCTCTTTGTATTAAGAGCTTCCAAAGCAGCCAGATTCTCAAAGAAATCAGACAACTCATCTTCTGAAAGCAAAACCTCAATCATGGATTTCTGATCTTCCTGATAAATCTGCTGCAAGATACTGGCTAATTGATATCCGACATCTTCTACCTTTGAAGTGGTCTGATCAATCGATTCTTCGGTGTCTGATATCTGATAAGTCAAATCTTTCACCATAATATTGCTCTGATAAATTTGAAGGTCTAACTGTTCAATCTTTCTCCTTAAGATGTA
This sequence comes from uncultured Candidatus Saccharibacteria bacterium, assembly GCA_964623855.1. Classification (GTDB taxonomy): domain Bacteria; phylum Patescibacteriota; class Minisyncoccia; order Minisyncoccales; family RBG-13-42-11; genus CAZUVP01. The sequence continues at coordinate 2,012 of CAZUVP010000053.1, forward strand.
AATCTCATTCTGAAGAGTTTTCTTTTCCTGCTCGGTTTTTGAAATATCTTCTTTATACTGGGCGATCTGCTCTTCCAGCTGTCTTAATTCCTCCTCTAGGGATTCTCTTTCTTCTTGAGGAGTTGCAGCTAAAATAAAAAACTGCGGCAAAAGAAAAGCCGCAAATAAAGCAATAATTAAAGAATTTTTGAGAATCCTCCTCATTTTTCTTTCTCTTCTCCTTCTTCTTTTTCTTCCCCTTTCTCTTCTTCCCCTTCTTTTTTTTCTCCCTCAACTTTCTCTACTTCTTCTACTTTTTCTTCAACAGGCTTTTGCAGTTCCTCTTCCACCTTTTGAGGTTCTGCAACAAAAGCAACAGTCTCCTCGGAATCTTTAAGAATTTTTACTTCCTTGGGAACAATCAGGTCTTTTATCTGAATATTGTCTTCAAAAGTCTTTAAGCCCCCCACTCCCACATTGATCTCATGGGGAAGGTTTTGAGGAAGAGATTTTACCTCTACCTCGTGAATATTTCTTACCAAGGTTCCTCCCAGCTCTTTTACAGCCGGCGCCTCTCCTTCAAAAATCAGGGGAATGTCGGCTGTAATCTCTTCATCCAGACGAGGCTGGTAAAAGTCAACATGGATAGCTGTCTGAGAAAGAGGGTTTATTTCTATTGCATGTATCAGAACTAAAAACTTCTCTTTACCGACTAAAAGCTGAATCAAAGAGCTCTCTCCAGCCTCCTGATAAACTTTTTCAAACTCCTTTAAGTCAACTTCCAGAGGCTGGTTTTTAGTTTTTGGCCCATATAAAACCCCTGGGAGTATTCCCTTTTCTCTTATTTTTTTTGTCTTTTTACCAAGTTCTTTTCTTA
>CAZUVP010000054.1:0-2765 GCA_964623855.1 uncultured Candidatus Saccharibacteria bacterium
TCAGAATCAAAAAAGCTCTTCCTCCCCCAAAAGAAAAAAAGGTCGAGTTAAAAGAAATAGAGAAAAAATTAGAAGAAATTCTGAGCGATGAAAAATAAATTTTCATCTTCCATGAATTTTTACTAAAATCCCAAGATGAATCTAAATAAAGTTTTTTTAGTCGGCCGGCTTACCCGCGACCCGGAGAGTAAAGCTCTGCCCTCTGGCCAATCAGTCACTACCTTTGGTATGGCCACCGACAATTTTTATTACGACAAATCCAACCAAAAACAGCAACAAACAGAATTTCACAATATTGTTATTTTCGGAAAACTGGCTGACGTTGCTTCCCAGTATTTGAATAAAGGTTCTCTTGTTTTGATTGAAGGAAGGTTAAGAACCAGAAGCTGGCAGGACAGCTCTGGCAATCAGAGAACGAGAACAGAAATAACAGCTGAAAGAATGCAATTAGGCCCAAAATCACAAAAATCCCAACAGTCAGCCAAAGAAGATATCCCAATTAAAGAAGATATCCCAATTATTGAAGAGAAGGAAGGAGAAATAGACGTAAAAGACATACCCTTTTAAACAATATGGAGTGCTATTTTTGCCAAAGGAATATTAAAGAAATTGATTTTAAGGATGCACAGCTTCTACGGAAGTTTATTTCAGGTTCAGGAAAAATCAGACCAAAAAAAAGAACTGGAGTTTGTTCCAGCCATCAAAGGAAATTAAGTCGGGCTATCAAACGAGCCAGATTCTTAGGCCTATTGTCCCCCACCGCCAAGTAGGGACTTTTTAATCTGTTTTACCACTTCTGGATTTTCTTTCAAAAATTCCTTGGCAGATTCCATTCCTTGTCCTATTTTTTTATCTTCAAACTGAAGCCAACTACCGGCTTTTTTTATTGCTCCGATTTTGATTCCTATATTGACGATGTCGGCTAAATAAGAAATCCCTTCATTGTAATAAATATCAAACTCAGTTATTTTGAAAGGTGGAGCTACCTTATTTTTAACTATCTTAGCTTTAATCCGGGAGCCAATAATTTCATCTTTCTGTTTTATTTGGGCAATTCTCCGTAGATCAATCCTGACAGAAGCATAAAACTTCAGAGCAAGCCCGCCAGGAGTGGTTTCTGGATTGCCGAACATTATCCCTATCTTCATCCTGGTCTGGTTTAAAAATACAACTATTGTCTTTGTTTTGGAAATAATGCCTGACAACTTCCTTAATGCCTGAGACATAAGCCTGGCCTGAAGGCCTATTTGGAACTCTCCCATTTCTCCTGAAATTTCTGCTTTGGGAACTAAAGCAGCTACAGAATCAACCACAATCACGTCAACTTCTCCCGACCTGACTAAAGTTTCTACAATTTGTAAGGCCTGTTCTCCTGAATCCGGCTGGGAGATTAAAAGGTCGTCTACTTTTACTCCAATCTTTTTAGCGTAGTCCGGATCTAAAGCATGCTCAGCATCAATGAAAGCAGCCACTCCTTTTTGTTTCTGGGCCTCTGCACAAATATGCAAAGCCAACGTGCTCTTTCCACTGGACTCAGGACCAAAAATTTCAATTACTCTTCCACGAGGAACGCCTCCAACTCCTAAAGCCAAGTCAAGAGAAACAGAACCAGTAGAAACTGAATCCACATCCACTGCCCTGACATCTTTCAATTTCATAATTGACCCTTCTCCAAAACGCTGCTTTATCTCCTCTACAGCTCCTTCCAGGTCGCCTTCTTCAATTTTTTTCTCTTTCTTTTTCATCAAGTGAAATGAATTATATTATTTAAACTTTTTTCCACTCGTCGTCTTCGCCTAAGTCATCGGGTTGCTGTAAAACACTTTCTTCTCTCGCCAAGTACACTTCTCTGGGTTTAGCTCCTTCGCCAGGCCCCACAACACCCTGTTCTTCCAATATATCCAGGAGCCTGGCAGCCCTGGCATAACCAATTCTTAATCTTCTCTGAAGCAAAGAGGCAGAAGCCTTTCTGGCCTCCAAAACTACTCTCTTTGCTTCTTCATACAAGGGGTCGTCTTTTTCGTCAAATGTTTCAAATCCTCTTTCTTTATCTTCCAAACTTTTCTCCAAATCCTGAGCCAGGTGATTCTCTAAGATGCCATCAATCGTTTTCAACCCCTCGCTCTTTGCTTCTCCCCTAATCCAGTCGACTACCTTTCTTACTTCTTTTTCTGAGATAAAAGCGCCCTGAATTCTTTTTGGTTTTGTTATCTCGGCTGAAATAAACAGTAAATCTCCCAAGCCCAAAAGTTTTTCAGCCCCAGCTGCATCAATAACCGTTCTGGAATCAACCTGAGAAGCCACCTGAAAGGTAATCCTAGAAGTAATATTGGCTTTAATCAAACCGGTAATGACTTCCACTGAAGGTCTTTGTGTAGCCACTACCAGGTGAATGCCCACAGCTCGAGCCATCTGGGCCAACCTGACGATTCCTGCTTCCACTTCCCTGCCTTTGGCTGCCATTAAATCAGCCAGTTCATCGATAATCAAAACAATGTAGGGCAATGGCTCTTGTCCCTCTTTCATTACTTTTTCGTTATAACTGTCGACATTCCTTGAACCGTTTCCTGCTAAAATTTCAAACCTTCTTTCCATTTCAGAAATCAGCCAGTTCAGAGCATTAACTGCTTTCTGAGCATTAAAAATTACCGGAGTCAAAAGATGAGGCAGGTTGTGATAGGCGGAAAATTCAACTCTTTTTGGGTCAATTAAGATAAATCTTAAAATTTCCGGAGAATTCTGATAAAGCAGGCTTAAAATCAAAC
>CAZUVP010000055.1:0-2713 GCA_964623855.1 uncultured Candidatus Saccharibacteria bacterium
GGATATTTCAGAAGAAAAAGCCAAAGACCTTGCAATTTCCAGAGAAAAGATTAAAAATAGGATATCTGGCAAAGAGATTAAAAAAGTCATCTTCGTGTCGGGAAAACTAATCAATATAGTCACTAATTAATATGTGCGGCATTGTCGGTTACATTTCTCAAAAAGATAATCCCAATTCCTTACAATTAGGGGTAGAAGCTCTTAAAAGATTGGAATATCGAGGATATGATTCCGCGGGTTTTGCATATTTAGACCCCACTAAAAAAGAAATCTTTTGCCAGAAAGCAGTCGGCAAGATCGTCAAACTGGAAGAGAAAATAAATAATCATAATTCTCCCAGTGCCAATCCAATCATATTACATACTCGTTGGGCGACTCACGGAGAGGTGACAGAAGCCAATGCTCATCCTCATTTTGATTGTAAGAGAAACATCTATCTGGTTCACAATGGTATTATTGAAAATTATAAGGAATTAAGAGAAGGATTACTCAAAGCAGGCCACAAATTTAATTCAGAAACAGACACCGAAGTATTGGCTCATCTGATCGAGAAATTCTTTAAAGGGAATTTGGAGGAGGCTGTCAGAAAAGCCCTGGGATACGTGAAGGGAACCTATGGCATTGTGGTAATCGCCAGAGACGACCCTCGGAAAATGGTGGCTGCCCGCCTTTCCAGTCCTTTATTAGTCGGTTTGGGCAAAAACGAATATTTAATAGCTTCTGATCCATCTGCTGTCATTGCCCACACTAATAAAGTTATCTATTTGGATGACGGGGAAATTATAACTATTACCCCGGAGAACTTTTTCATAATGAAAGAAAAGAAACCGGAAGAAATAGATTGGAGTATAGAAGAGGCGCAAAAAGGAGGCTATTCCCACTTTATGCTAAAGGAGATTATGGAAGAGCCCTCTGCCATTGAGAACGCTATAAAAGGGAGACTAATCTTGGAGGATGGGAAAATAAAATTAGGTGGTTTGGACAGTGTGGCAGAAAGATTAAGAAAAATTAATCGGCTGATTCTAGTCGCCTGCGGTACTGCTCATTATGCCACTCAGGTTGGAAGATATATGTTGGAAGAATACGCAGGCCTCTCCACTGAAGTTGAGTTAGGCTCTGAGTTTCGCTACCGAAAGCCAATTTTAAACAAAGATACGGCAGTAGCTTTTATCTCCCAGTCAGGAGAAACAGCAGACACCTTAGCTTCCTTGCAAGAAGTGAAAAATAAAGGAATTTTAACGATTGGAGTAACCAACGTAGTAGGTTCAACCCAATCAAGAGAGACTGACGCCGGTTTTTATATTCATTCCGGCCCCGAGGTTGCCGTCGCTTCTACTAAAGCATTTGTCGGCCAATTAACCGGTCTGGTTATGTTTACGGTTTACTTAGGAAGACAAAGGAATATGTCTTTGGTAATGGGGCAGAGAATCGTTTCTGAAATTTCAAAGCTTCCGGGATTAGCAGAAAAGATTTTAGAACAAAATTCAAAAATAAAGGAACTGGCTGAAAAATACAAAGATTTCAACAATTTCTGGTTTATCGGCAGAAAGTATAATTTTCCCATTGCTTTGGAAGGAGCTCTAAAATTAAAAGAAGCTTCCTACCTGCACGCAGAAGGAATCGGGGGCGGAGAGCTAAAACACGGCGCCATAGCTCTGATTGATGAAAGTTTTCCCACCGTCGCTGTCTGTCCTTCTGATTCGGTTTATGAAAAGATGGTTTCTAATATTCAAGAAATAAAAGCAAGGAAGGGACCAGTTCTGGCCCTGGCCACAGAAGGCAATGAAGATATTAAAAAGATAGTTGATGATGTAATATACATTCCCAAAACTCTGGAAATGCTGACTCCGATTTTATCAGTAATCCCTTTGCACTTATTCGCCTATCATATGGCAGTTTTGAAAGGTTGTGACGTTGACAAACCTCGCAATCTTGCTAAGTCGGTAACCGTAGAGTAAAATAGACATTACATGGAGGAAATTTTGTCTAATAAAGCGGGCAACAAAGTAATTTTGTTGGGGAACGAGGCAATTGTTCGTGGCGCCTTGGAATCGGGCTGCCAATTTGTTTCCACTTACCCCGGTACTCCGGCTTCAGAAATAGGCAACACTTTCTTTCAGATTGCCAAAAAAGCAGGAGTTTACTTTGAATTTTCAACAAACGAGAAAGTAGCTTTAGAAGCTGGTATTGGAGCCAGCTTTTCTGGTTTAAGGACATTGGTAGCAATGAAAAACTTTGGGTTGAATGTTGCCTTAGACCCTCTTTTTCCCTTTGTTTATACCGGTAGCAAGGGACCCACAGTGATTGTGGTAGCAGATGATCCTTCCTGTCACAGTTCAGCCCAATCAGAAGAAAACAGCCGAGGCTTAGCCTTAACAGCCCACATTCCTACTTTAGAACCAGCAGATCCGCAAGAATGCAAGGACTTTATTAGGTTGGCTTTTCAGATTTCAGAGAAATTTAAAATTCCGGTGATGATTAGAGAAACAACCAGAGTAGCTCACCAAAGAATGCCAGTAAAATTAGGAAAATGGAAGAAAAACACTTCTATCAAAGGAAAATTTATAAAGGATTACAAAAAGTTTGTTACTTTGCCTCCCAGGGTTTTGGAGCAAAAATCAGAGCTTCTGGAAAAAATCGAAAAAATCCGTCTTTTCTCCGAGAAATTAAATGACAGAGGCCAGGCCTCTGTCAGGAGAGGCCTGGCCTCTTC
>CAZUVP010000056.1:0-2654 GCA_964623855.1 uncultured Candidatus Saccharibacteria bacterium
AAAATCAATTCTGCCTGCAGGAAAGCTGGAATTTCTTACAGTAGATTTATTTCGGGACTTAAAAAAAATAAGATAGAACTGGACAGGAAGATTTTAGCGGATTTGGTTCAAAATCACCCCCAGATTTTTGAGAAAATCGTAGAAAAAGTAAAAGGATAGACTGTCGCCTATCCTTTTACTTTTTTCCTAAAAGAAATTCGTTAGCTTTTTTGAGTATTTCTTTTGCGTTTTTGAAAGTCGCTTGTTCAAAGGCTTCTTTAGAAGGCAACCATTTGAAACCTGCGTGCTCATAAGAAATCTTTATGTCTTTTGTCTTGGTCTCTGCTAAAAAGAAAATCACGAATTTTAAGATAGTTTTACCTTTACTTTTAAAAAAATATTTTATTGTTTCTTCAAACCCCTCAATGAAATTAATATCAACCAAACCTGTTTCTTCTTCTGTCTCCCGTCTGGCGGTCTCTGATGGCTTCTCACCTTTCTCAATATGGCCTTTAGGGAGATCCCAATAGGGTTCCGGTCTCTTTGTGCCTCGCGGATAGTGTAAAAGAAGGTAATATGTCTTACCTCCTTCCTCTCTATAAATTATAGTTCCAGCTGATCTTTCTATCGGCATACTATTTAAAGTATTTTAGCAGTTTTTTAAATGGGTAGGTATTGATAATGTCTTTTTTTTCTGCCCAGCCCCTTCGGGCCTGGGCAATACCCAATTCAATATAGTGAAATTGGTCTTTGTGATGGGCATCTGTGTTGATTGCCATTTTAACTCCAGATTCTTTGGCCCTCCTGATATTTTGATCATTTAAATCTAACCTTTCAGGATTGGAATTTATTTCCAGAGCCACATTATATTGCTTAGCTGCCCGCAAGATTTTGTCAAAATCGCACTGAAACTCATCTCTCCTTTTGAGAATTCTGCCGGTAGGATGGGAAATGATATCAATGTGGGGATTTTTTATAGCTTTAATTATTCTTTCCGTCATTTCATTTCTTTCCATTTTGAAATTAGAGTGGATGCCGGCTATGGCATAGTCTAAATTTTTGAGTGCTTCGTCTTTAATGTCTATTGAACCGTCGTTTAGGATATTGGTTTCCGCCCCTTGGAGAATCATAAAATTCTTAAATTTCTTATTTAATCTATCTATTTCTTTTCTCTGCTTAGATAACTTTCTTTCGTCCAAACCGTGTTCAATTCTTAAAAATTTGGTGTGGTCAGAAATGCCCAAATATTCATAGCCCATATTTTGGGCAGTTTTTGCCAAAGCCTCAATTGGATTTACTCCTCCATTCCAATTAGAATGGCAGTGAAGATCACCTTTGATATCAGTGTAAGCGATGATTTTTGGGATATTCCCCTCCAAAGCTGCTTCCACCTCTCCTTGATTTTCTCTCATTTCCGGCGGCATCCACTGCATACTCAAGGCTTTGTAAATTCCAGTCTCTGACCAGCCGGCAGTCATTTTCTTCCTTCTAAAAAGCCCATATTCTGAGAGTTTAAGACCCTTGTTTATGGCAATTCGTCTTGTAGCGATATTATGGTCTTTAGAACCTGTAAAATACTGAAGGGCAGAGCCATAGCTTTTCTTTTTGACTACTCTCAAATCTACGTCAAATCCCTGTCTTAGCCGAATAGAAGATTTCGTAGGGCCTTTTCCCCATACTTTAATTATCCCGGGCAAAGAAACAAAAAAATCCATTACCTTTTTAGGAGCCCTAGCTGTTATTAAAATATCAACATCGCCAATGGTTTCTTTCATTCTTCTAACAGACCCGGCTGGACTGATTTGCTCTACTTCTTTTAAACTCTCCAACTGTTCTATGATATATTTTACTTCGGGTAGAATTTCTCCCAAGAGAAACCTTCCCTTACTTCTCTTTAGAAACTTAATCCCCTCCAAGATATTCTTTTCTGTTTTTTCACCAAACCCTTCCAAAGAGGCTATCTTGTGAGATTTGGCAGCTTTCTCTAAATCTTTTAAAGTCCTGATTCCTAATTTTTGATAAAGAACCTTTACTTTCTTTGGTCCCATGCCCTCAACAGATATCAGGTCTTCCATTTTAATCGGAGTTTTCTTTTTGAGATCTTGGTAATATTTTATTTTTCCGCTTTTAATATATTCTTCGATTTTTTCAGCAATACTTTTTCCTACACCAGGAATAGCTTCTAGGGATTTGGCTCCGCCTTTTTTATAAATCTCTCTAACATCTTCCTCTAAAGTTTCCAGGGCGATAGCTGCCCTCTGATAGGCATAGGGCTTGAAAGCTACTCCTTCCATTTCCAAAAAATCGGCAATCTCATAGAAAATATCGGCTAATTCTTGATTCTTCATTAAGCGAGTATTAATTCATTAGTTCGATGAAATAAATATTTCATTGAGCAAACGAAGCTGAAGATGAATCTTTAGATTCATCGACCTATTCAGGCTTCGGAATTAAAATTACTTTTCCTTTTGGTGAAAGCTCTTTTCTAATTAATAAACAAAGAAGGGCGGCAATTATTCCGAAAACTCCCACGCCAATAAAAAGAGGAGTGAAGCCAAAAATTTCAGCAACTGTTCCTCCGATGATGCCAGCCGCCCCTGCACCAATCCCCAAAGCCGAGCTATCCAAAGCCCAACTTTGAGCTTCTTTCCCTTTATCAATATGGCGAGTGAAAA
>CAZUVP010000057.1:0-2653 GCA_964623855.1 uncultured Candidatus Saccharibacteria bacterium
TTCAACGTCCGAAGCGTCGCGTGATATCCATTTCACCACGAGGGCGCTTACGTTTCTAAATAATAACACACTGGGCGAAGAAAACAAGGTGGTTGAAAAAAACAAGGTTTTAAGTTAAGATTAAAAAATGCAAATACCCAAAGAGGTAAAAACAGTCATTGATAAACTGAAAAAAACAGGGTTTGAAGCCTATATTGTTGGGGGGTGTGTAAGGGATTTTTTAAGAGGAAAGGAGCCTGAGGATTGGGATGTTACTACCTCTGCCAAACCCAAAGAAATTCAAAAGGTTTTTGCTAAAAGTTTTTACGAGAACAAATTCCTGACAGTTACCGTCCAAACAGGGAGCAAAAGCCCAAAATTAAAAGAGCTCGAGATCACCACTTTTCGTTTAGAAGCTAAATATACAGATAAACGCCATCCGGATGAAGTAAAATTCGCAAAAACCCTGGAAGAAGATCTGGCCCGCCGCGATTTTACTATCAATGCCCTCGCCCTTAAAATGACAGAGGCGAAGCCTCTTTCGCTTGAAGTAGTGGATTTGTTCGGAGGGGAAAAAGATTTGAAAAATAAAATAATCCGGGCAGTAGGAAATGCAAAAGAAAGGTTTTCAGAAGATGCTTTAAGGATGATGAGGGCTGTAAGGTTTGCTACCACCTTAGGAGAAGGATGGAAAATAGAGGAAAAGACGGCTAGGTCAGTCAAAAAAAACGCTCCCTGGCTACAAGCCATATCTAAGGAAAGAATAAGAGAGGAGTTAATGAAAATTATAATGTCAGAAAGGGCAGCTGAGGGAATTGAGCTTTTAAGGGAATTAAGTTTGTTGAAATATATTATTCCTGAGCTGGAAGAAGGGTTTGGGGTCAGCCAGAATAAGCATCATATATATGGATGCTACGAACACAGTTTGCGTTCTTTAGATTTTGCTGCCAAAAAAAACTTCGGTAAATATGTCAGATTAGCCGCCCTGTTCCATGATATTGCCAAGCCTCGAACTAAACGAGGTAAGGGCGAAAACGCCACCTTCTACGGCCACGAGGTAGTAGGAGCTAAGATGACCGGCCAAATTCTCAACCGCTTAAGGTTTTCCAAGAAAGATATTGAAAACGTTGTAAAATTAGTCAGATACCACCTTTTTTACTACAATGTAGACGAAGTTTCTGAAAGCTCAGTTAGACGATTAGTCAGGCAGGTGGGACCGGAGAATATGGAAGAGCTCCTTCAATTAAGAATGGCAGACAGAATAGGATCGGGCGTTCCGAAAGCCGAACCCTACAAGTTAAGACATCTGAAATATATTATTGAAAAAGTATCCCAGGATCCGATATCAGTAAAAACATTAAAGGTCTCGGGAAAAGAGGTGATAGATATTTTAAAAATTAAACCAGGGCCTAAAGTGGGACAAATTTTGGATGTTCTACTGGGGTATGTTCTGGCAGATCCAAAGAAAAACAAAAAAGAATTTCTAAGGAAAGAAACTAAAAGATTGGGAAAGTTGTCCGAAAAAGATCTCCAAAAGCTGGCCAGACAAGCTGAAAAAGAAAGAGAAGAGATTGAAATAAAGAGAGACGAAATGACAAAGAAAAAATATTGGGTCACGTAATTAACACGGGGTGTAGTGTAATGGTAGCACGAGTCCTTCGGGAGGATTTAGCCCGAGTTCGAATCTCGGCACCCCGACAAGATAATTAAAATATTCAAAATAAAATTATGGAAAACTCTTCGAAAAAACCAATCGGAATAGTGACAGATGAAGCCGCCGACTTGCCGAAAGAAATAGTTGAAAAATATCAAATAGGAATTATTCCCCTAAACGTTCACTGGCCGGAAATCCAAAATATCCCCGGTGAAAATATTTTCCAAAGGATAAGAGAACTGGAAAAAAGAGGAGATAAGTCCTTTGCCAAAACTTCCCAGCCATCGCCTCAGGCCTTCATAGAAATTTTCAATAAGCAACTGGAAATCTTTGACAAGCTAATTTGCATAACCATTACCTCAAAGCATTCAGGAACCTTTAATTCCGGTTGTCAGGCCAAGAAGTTTATGGGAGAAAAAGGGGAAAAAATCTCTGTGGTTGATTCTTTAAATGGAACCTGTGGCCAAGGGCTGATTGTTTTAAAAGCGGTTGATTTGGCTAAAAAAGGAAAATCAGCTGAAGAAACAATAAAAGAACTGGGAGATTTTCTTTCTAAGGTTAAACTGGTTGCCCTTCTGGAAGACCCCTCCAGGTTAGAGGCCTCGGGCAGATTGTCGCCGACAGTGGCTTTATGGATAAGAAAAGCTCAGAAAATCGGTATCAGGCCATTAATCGGAATAAAAGAAGGAAAAATTACTGCCATTGGTTTGAAAACCGGAGCAAAAGACATCCCGGCAGCCCTTTTTCATGAAGTGGAAGCCAAAACCAAAAAATTAAGAAAAGAGGGAAAGCAAATAAGAGCAGCCATTACTCACTGCGACAATGTTGAAAGAGCAGAACGCTTAAAAGAAATGATTGAAAAGAATTTGCAGAATGTGGAGATAGTTTTTGTTAATTTGGTGGATGACATTCTGGGTACTTTATTGGGGCCTGATGCCCTAGCAGTAGCTTGGGCACCTACAGACTAAGGGCCCATAGTTTAACGGAAAAACGGCGCATTCGCATTGCGCAAATGGCAGT
>CAZUVP010000058.1:0-2517 GCA_964623855.1 uncultured Candidatus Saccharibacteria bacterium
CTCTTTCAATCCTTAATTTGCCGGGATTTTTACGCAAAATATCCTCATAATAATTTTCAATTCCGGTCCTGCCGACATAATCATTTATAGAGTAAACATCAGGGCTTTCCTCAAATTCTTCCTTTTTGATTTTCCCAGTATAGCCGATTAGATGAGAAAATAGCGTGCCTTCTTGATAATCCCTGACGCTGCTATTTTTGATTTCACATCCCGGCATTTTGTCTATTTTTGTCTCATATAAAATTAAACTTTGGTGGTCAAGGTTTCTGGTAATTATTTCGTCGTCGCAGATTAAATCAAAACTTGGCGAATTGGAAACGAGCTGGTTTAAATCTTTATCGTAGATAATTCCCCTTTCTGCTTGGATTTTATAAATAATAAACTTGTTCTCCTCGGCCAGCTGACTGAATGTTTTTCCTTCTATCATTTGCAGCTGGAAGGTCTTGGCAAATAAAACCAAAATTATTAAACAGGAAAAAAAGAAAAATCCCTGTAAAATCTTTTTCAAAAGAGGGACTTCAAGCTTCTTTTCTGTCAGGCCCATTTCCGCCTCTTTATTTTTTGCCAGATTATCCAGAATAATCTCATGCGGCTCGATGTCTTCGCTCTTTTTAGATGGCCGGAATTTTAACATATTTTTTTAAGATATATTTGATAAAAAGAGATATTAAAAGAGAAGCCAAAGTATAAAATCCAAAGAAGAATCCGGAATTAATAGAAAAAATGTCTAAAAAAAGACCTCCCAAGAATCCGGCAGCTATTCCTAATTTTCTTTCCGGCCTTTCCAGCAAATTAATAAGGATTAAGGCAATTAAAATAAAATTGGGGACAATACCCAGGGCCTCAAAATGAACGAAGAAACTCGTCTGAAGAAGAACTAAAATATAAAAACCAATAACTAAAGATATAATTTTCCTAACCATTTAGAATTCAGTAATGATAAATAAATCTTCCAAATAAGTCCAACTAAACCTGAGTTCAATAATTGCTGTTTGGAAAGGGTCTATGTCTGATTTCTTGATCTCTTTTACCTTACCTACTAATATTCCATCGGGAAAGATTCCTCCCAGAGCAGTAGTTAAAACTAAGTCCTCAATTAAAACCTCAGCCCCCTTTGGCAATAAGGTGAGGTCGGCACTTAAGTGTCCTTTACCTTTAATTACTCCGGAAATATCTTTTTCTGATATTTTAGCGTCAAAGGAGCTCTCTTTATTGGTAATTAAAATAACTTCTGAAAAATTATCAAAAACCTGACCGATTCTTCCTAAAAGCACTTTTTCTGAGGTAACCACTGGAAAACTCTCCAGAATACCGTCTTTGCTCCCTTTGTTAATTAAAATAGAATCTGTAGAAATGTCTTTACTTAGAACTTGAGTTAAAATTAGTTTAAACTTTTCAGCCAGACCGATATTTAGTGCATCTCTGAGGGTCTCATTTTCTTTCTCTAATTCTTTTAAAAAAACAATTTGATTATACAGGCCTAAGTTCTGGGAGCGGAGGACTTCCGTTTCTTTTTTCAGATCTTGTGCCCGAAAAATGCCGGAGAAAAAGTCAGATATATTATCTCCTGTCTGCCAAAAAGTCTTTTGAATCGGCGAAGATAAAGAATAAAAGAAATTCTTGATTTCTTTGTCAAAAGAAGTCAAATTTAGAATCAAAAAAACAGCTACAACCAAAACAAAAATTAAAATTGTTTTCCACGCAATCCGGGCTCTCATCAACTCTATTTTATCACTAATTCAGGGAGCTTGACAGAGGTTTTAGGATAGATATAATTGTGTTAGGTCGACGACAATTTATTCAAAAAACCTTAAATTGTCTTAAAATTTCTATGATGGAAGACAAACTCTATACTTCTCCTGTTTTTGAAGATGAAGAAGATACAGAAACCGACATGCCTGAAAAAGACGAAGAATCAGAAGAAGAAGATTTAGATGAAGATCTCGAGTAAACAACAAAAAACAAAAAGCCCCGCCTTTGGTGGGGTTTTTTGTTAAAGATGCTGGGGTGGCAGCTACCTACTTTCGCGAGATGCCTCACTATCATCGGCCTCGGAGTATTTCACTTCCGTGTTCGAAATGGGAACGGGTGGAACAACTCCAGTATAACTGCCACCTCAACATCTTTTATCGATTCCTTTACTAAAATAGTTGTGCCTATTAATTACCAGCCAAGCAATTGATAAATGATTTATTAGTACTGCTCGGCTAAACTCCTCACGAAGCTTACACCTGCAGCCTATCAACCCTGTCATCTTCAGGGAATCTATGAGTCCTTATCTTGGGGCCTGCTTCGCGCTTAGATGCTTTCAGCGCTTATCAGTTCCCGACTTAGCTACCCAGCAATGCTCCTGGCGGAACAACTGGTAGACCAGAGGTCAGTTCCTTCGGGTCCTCTCGTACTACGAAGAACTCCCCTCAAGACTCGACGCCTATGGTAGATAGGGACCAACCTGTCTCACGACGGTCTGAACCCAGCTCGCGTACCACTTTAATTGGCGAACAGCCAAACCCTTGG
>CAZUVP010000059.1:0-2504 GCA_964623855.1 uncultured Candidatus Saccharibacteria bacterium
AGCTCTCTCAGGTTCAATGTAAACTAATTGTTCTTCTTCTTCTTCTTCCTCCTCCTCCTCTTCTTCTTCTCCTTCCTCTTCTATTGGCTCTTGCTTAGTTTGGTCTTCAAGAAGTCCTTTATAATTCAAAAATGTCTGATAAGCCAGAAAAGCGACTAAGATTAGTAGAGCAATTATTCCGATTATGAGTAAAATATTAACTTTGCCTGTTGGATTATTCATATTCTGATTCTACCAATTTTCAATGACAAAAGCGAGGTACAAACGAATCATTTAAGATTCTCCCTCGCTTTCTGAATACTCCTGCTGAAGTTTTTCAAACAAAGGAAGGAGTCTTTCTGGTTTCCACACATCTGCCTTCAGTACCCTCATTAGCTTTCTCGGATCTACCTCCAGAAGAATGTGGCAGGAAAAAACATTAACCCACTCTACTGCCGTCACGACAGCACCTTCTTTTTTCTCTTTAATAAAAATTTATTATCAACTTGTATTAAAGAATAAATTTCTGGTATAATAAAAGTTGATAGCTTAGGCTATTTTTTATGGACACAACGCAGAAATACTTAAAACTTAAAGAGAAAGCTAAACAGGTTTTTCAAAAGAATTCTCTTGTATATTGTCCATTTCTAAATCAAAGTATAACTCTTAATTCAGAAGGATTTCATCATTTACAGTTTACCTCTAATCGTAAAGAACGGAACAAAGATGAACAAATGCTAAAATTCAGCCTTTTGCCCTTAGTAATTCAAGTTATAAAAAAATCAGGAACTATTCAGGAATATAGAAAAGAACTTTGTCGTGTAGGAAAGAAGTCGAAAAAAGATGGTCTTACACTTACTAAGATGACAGAATACTGGGGCTTTGTCGCAATAGTCGGTGATAATTCAATAAAGATTAGAGTTGTTTTAAGACGTATCGGGGACGGGAAAATAATATTTTGGAGCGTAATGACAGCTATAAAACTAAACCGAGATAGAGTAGAAATAATACGCAATTTGGCAAAAAAAGGAATTGAAGATGATTAACAAAAAAGCCGGTCCTGGACCGTCTTTTTTGTAGTGCTTGGCTTCAGCTTAGGGAACACCTTAGCCGAACGGGGCTTTCGCCCACAAGCACTATATTAAGTATAGCAAAAAGTTATCCACAGTCAATAGTCCCATAGTCGGTCTCGAATCTGACTTTCAGGAACAAATTCGGGGCACGGGGAAGGGTGAAGCAAGGGTAAGGGCCAAAAAACAAGCTTATTTAAAATAAAAATTGCCCAGTGATGGGTTTTTTGTTTGCTTCCGCAGTCGGTTTTGAACCTGATATAAGAAATTATTTAAGATATTGGGCTTTGGCTATATTATGTTCTTCTAAGGTTTTACTAAAAATAGTTTCGCCTTCCGGAGTAGAGAGATAATACCAATACTGGCTCTCTTTAGGATATACAGCAGCTTCAATGCTCTCCAGCCCCGGATTACAAATAGGCCTTGAGGGCAACCCCAGGTTTTCATACGTCCAGGGGAAAGCATCAACTTGTAAGGCCATGCCGACATTCAATCTTTTCCATAGGATTCCGGCAGCTATTTCTTTGTCCTCCTTTATCTGCAACTCTCTCTCTAACAGAGAAGCCATAGTTATAATGTCTGGCGTTATCTCAAGCCCTTCGGTTTTCTTTTCAAAGTTGCTTTGCATTTTTTCAGTGATTTCCTTCAGTGTTTCTCCTCGCCTCACCCAGTAGGTATCAGGAAAAAGATAACCCTCTGAATTTGACATCTCGTCATACAGTTCTTCTGCCTGAAACATTCCTTTGTTTTCAAAATAAAAGCCGATGTCTTTTAAGTCCCATCCTTCAATAATAGTAATTTTTTCTTTGACAATGTCTCCAATAGCTAGCTTTTCAGCAATCTCTGAAATATTCATGGCAGGAGAAAGCAAATAATCTCCTGCCTGTAATTTTCCCGAAACGCCAATTGTCAGAACGTAAACCCTAAAAATAGGTGAAAACCTTATTAATCCTTCTTTCTCTAAATTAAAGGCAATGTCTTTGGACCCTTGTCCCTTTTCAACACTAAAAACTACTTTTTCTTTTAAAGAAGCGTCTTTCGGTAAGTAAATTTCCCCGAACAAAACACCAATTATTAAGACTAAAATAAATATAATATAGATTCGTTTCATCTTTGACCTTCTTCTATTAATGGAACGAAGACAAAACCGGAATATTCTTCTTCTTTAAACATAGAGTCCCCTGTTTTAACAAATCGCCAGATAGAAGAATTAATCGGCACAACAATCTTACCGCCAACCTTTAACTGTTCTTTCCAGGCCTGGGGAAGTTTTTGAGCAGCAGCGGAAGCTAAAATCTTATCAAAAGGAGCTTCCTCCTTAAACCCTTTTGAGCCATCAGTGCAGACAAACTCCGCTATCCCTTTTTCAATAAAATTATACCTGGCTACATTCTTTTCTCCAAACTCTTTTAATTCAGGGACTAATTCAATAGCTATTACTTTTCCCCTCTCCCC
>CAZUVP010000060.1:0-2473 GCA_964623855.1 uncultured Candidatus Saccharibacteria bacterium
TTATTGCTGCCACCAACCGGCCAGACGTTTTAGACCCTGCCCTCTTGCGGCCGGGAAGGTTTGACAGAAGGGTAGTTTTAGACCTGCCAGATATCAACGACCGAGAAGAGATTTTAAAAATCCACTGCCAAGGAAAACCTTTAGCTCTAAATATCAATTTGAGAGAGGTAGCAGAAAGAACTCCCGGATTCTCTGGAGCCGACCTGGCTAATGTGGTAAACGAAGCAGCTATCCTGGCTGCCAGGAGAAACAGGCATCAGATTTTCCAAAAGGAGCTTTTGGAATCAATCGAAAAGGTATTACTGGGGCCGGAAAGAAAAAGCCATGTTCTCTCCAAGAAAGAAAAGGAGATTGCTGCTTTCCATGAAGCAGGCCACGCCTTGGTCTCTGCTTCTCTATCAGGAACAGAGCCTATAAGAAAGATTTCCATTGTCTCTCGGGGTATGGCTGCGGGCTACACAATCAAGATGCCGATGGAAGATAAGAGACTCAAGACAAAATCTGAATTCTTGGCAGAATTAGCTACTTTGTTGGGAGGATATTGTGCAGAGAAAATAAAATTCGGGGAGATGACTACAGGAGCCGCCAATGACTTGGAAAAGGCTTCCCAATTAGCCAGAAAATTGGTAAAAGAATATGGGATGTCTTCTCTGGGACCAATATCTTTTGGCGAGAAGGAAGAACTGGTCTTTTTGGGAAAAGAAATTTCTGAACAAAGGAATTATTCAGAAAAAGTGGCAGCCCAAATTGACGAAGAAGTAGAAGAGTTTATTAAAGAAGCTGAAATCCAGGCAAAGAGAATTCTAATTAAAAAGAAAAGTCTGCTCGAAAAAATTGCTAAAACTCTTATTGAGAAAGAAACTATTGAGAGAGAAGAGTTTGAGGAATTAATCGGACAAAGAAAGGCAGAAAAACTGAATATTCAAAAAAGAAAGGAGAGAACAGCCAAATTAAAAATAAAAAACATATAAGGGCATGTAGTTCAGGGGTTAGAACGCCACTCTTATAAAGTGGAAGCCGATGGTTCGAATCCATCCATGCCCACCATGGGCAGTTGGCGCAGTTGGTTAGCGCGTCTCGTCGACATCGAGAAGGTCACAGGTTCGAGTCCTGTACTGCCCACACATGAAAGTTATAGATATGATTCGGATTTACGAAGATGAAAATGTGATAGTGTTTGATAAGCCGACTGGAGTAAATTCTGACGATTTTGAGAAAAGAGTTCATAGATTGGACAAAGACACTTCGGGAATATTGCTAGTAGCCAAAAACGATAAGACCTTAGAGTTTTTACAAAAACAATTTAAAGAAAGAAAGGTTATCAAAAAATATTTAGCTCTGGTAGTGGGCCACCTGAAAAATAAAGAAGGAACAATTAAAACCTTGCTTGGGCGCTCGCCAAAAGACAGGCGAAAACAGAAGGCTTTCTTGCTAAACCAACCTGGAGCCGAAGGAAAAAGAGAAGCTGTAACAGAATACAAGACATTGCAAAGATTCAAAGATTACGACCTGGTAGAGGTCTCACCCAAAACAGGCAGAAAACACCAAATCAGGACGCACTTTGCTTATTTAAATCATCCAATCGCAGGAGACAAGCTGTATGGATTCAAAAATCAACTCTGCCCTAAAGAACTCAATAGACAATTTCTTCATGCTAGCTACCTAAAAATAAAATTACCAAATAATAAAATAAAGGAATTCAAATCAGAATTACCAAACAATTTAAAAATATGCCTACCAAATTAGAAAAATTTAATAAAACCCAACTGAAAACCAACTTGCCTGAAATCCGACCGGGCGATACGGTTAAGGTTTACCAGAAAATAAAAGAAAAGAATAAAGAAAGGATCCAGGTTTTTGAAGGTCAGGTTTTGGCTAGAAAACACGGTAAGGGGGTTTCCGCTACCATCACCGTAAGAAAAGTGGTTTCAGGAATTGGGGTAGAAAGAACTTTTCCTCTTCATTCACCAACCATTGAGAAAATAGAAGTGTCCAAGCGAGGAAAAGCTAGAAGAGCAAAACTATATTATCTTAGAACTGCCAAGGGTAAAAAAGCCAGATTAAAAACAATTTGAGCGCGGGTGCTGTAATCGGTAGCCAGGCTAGCTTGAGGTGCTAGTGTCCTTATGGACGTGGAGGTTCGAGTCCTCTCCCGCGCACAAAGAAACTCCAATGGGCGGTTAGCTCAGTGGATAGAGCGTCTCGTTTACACCGAGAAGGCCAGAGGTTCAAATCCTCTACCGCCCACCCAAAATGAAAGAGGCGAAGCCTCTTTCATTTGGAAAAAGACCGTATTTGTAATAAAATAGAGAATAATTGGCCGCAGTAGCTCAGTGGTAGAGCACATCTCTGAAAAAGATGTGGCCGTGAGTTCGATTCTCACCTGCGGCACAAATATGCGGGCGTCGTATAGTGGCCATTACACTTGATTGCCAATCAAGCAACGGCGGTTCGACTCCGCTCGCCCGCTCCA
>CAZUVP010000061.1:0-2427 GCA_964623855.1 uncultured Candidatus Saccharibacteria bacterium
CTTTTGAAAGGAAAACTGGATATTATTTCCAACGGTAAAGAGACTGCCACAGGAGCTACGGGGAATCCTTATATGACCGTAGGTGGGACAGGAGATACTTTAGCGGGAATTGCCGGCGCCCTAGTGGCTAGAGGCATAGATCCTTTTGTGGCTGCTCAAGCAGCAGCCTATATTAATGGCAAGGCTGGGGAGGTTGCCAGTCAGAAGAAAAAGGATGGGCTTATAGCTACCGACCTGGTTTCTGCTATTCCGGAAGTTATCGTATGATGTACGATTTAATAATTGTAGGCGGGGGCCCGGCTGGAATTACAGCGGGTATCTATGCTGCCCGCCAAAAACTAAAAATCTTATTAATTACCAAAGCTTTTACTGGCCAGATAGCTCGCAAGGCTGTAGCTATTGAGAATTATCCGGGGTTTAAGTCAATTTCCGGCTTGGATTTGATTAGAAAATTTGAGAATCATTTAAAAAAGCAGAAAGTAGAAATTAAACTGGATACAGTGAGAAAAGTTAAAAAAGCTGGAATTGACTTTACTGTTTTGACTGCCAGTAGAAAACAATATCAGGCAAAGTCAGTAATTATAGCTTCGGGAGCCGACCCTCGCCCTTTAGAAGTTCTAGGAGAGAAAAAATATATCGGCAAGGGAGTTTCTTATTGCGTGGCCTGTGACGGACCTCTTTACAGCGGCAAGGAAGTAATAGTGATTGGCGGAGGGAATTCTGGGTTTGAGGCCGCTAGATCTTTGGTTAATTACGTTAAAAAAGTTTATATTTTGGAATCGAGTAGTAAAATCAGGGCCGATGAAATCAACCAAAAAAAAGCTCAAAAGACAGGAAAAGTAGAAGTGGTGACTTCAGCTCGAATCAAGCAAATCAAAGGTAAAGATTTTGTAGAGTCGGTAGTGTACGAAGACAAACAAACAAAAAAGACGAAAGTCCTTAATGTTAGAGGAGTTTTTGTAGAGATTGGTTCTCAGCCAGCCACTGCTTTCATAAAGGGATTAGTTGATTTTAACAAGAAGGATGAGATTGTAGTTAATCATCAAACAGGAGAAACCAAAACCAAAGGCCTTTTTGCTGCCGGCGACGTGGGTAATCTGTCTTTTAAACAGATTGTTATAGCCGCAGGCGAGGGAGCTAAATCCGCTTTGGCCGTTTCTAACTATCTCCAAAATTTATGATTTTATCTTACACTAGCATAGCCTATTCATTACTCTTTTTGTCCTTAGGTTTTTTAGCTTATCGTTTTTTTCAATATTGGATTCGCAGCAGAACCACAACTTCTAAACTATTTTTCTTTCTGGCCCTTTCTTTTTTTCTTTTTGCTTTAGTGACGGCAATAAGAGTTCTGTTTTTTACAGATAGCTTCGAGGCCTTGAAGAACTCGATAGTCGCAGCTTCTTTCATTGAGGGGGTGGCTGCTAGTGTCGTAGCTTATCTGATAATCCATCTTAAATTTCCCAAGATTTCTCCTTGGGTAGGATTTATTGTGGTTTTTTTACTAGGGATATGGGCGACGATATTAACTACTGCCATTGACTATCAGTCACTAATTGGAAAAAATGGGGTCATTGATTGGGAATTTCCCACTTTTGAGGTCAGCACGCCCTATTTAATTATAAGATTTGGGATTATTTTAATCAGTTTTATCCCTTTAATAGTAATTCTCCTTCAGCAGTTTTTTTCTTCGGAAGATCACACAATTAGGAAAAGAGCTCTAGGGTTAAGCATTGTATTTTTTTTGGGGGTAGGATTGGGATTTATTGATTTTATTCTGGGTAATTTTTTAAGAGAAGGAGCGGTAATTTATAGAGCTTACACTATTATTATCCTGAGCTTTTGCATCTTTTTGCTCACTCTCATAACTCAAAAACCCAGTTATAGATTGGAATAACATGATTAAAGAAATTAAAGCCAGAGAAATTTTAGATTCCCGGGGCAGCCCGACAATAGAAGTGGAATTAACAACAGATCTTGGGAGATTTTTTGCATCTGTACCGTCCGGAACTTCAAAAGGAAAATATGAAGCTACAGAACTGAGGGATGGGGGTATTAGGTATCGGGGCTTCGGGGTATTGAGTGCAGTAAAAAATATTAATGAAATTATTGCTCCAAATCTGAAAGGTAAAGACCCTGTCCAACAGAAAGAAATAGATGAAATAATGATTGGGTTGGATGATACTCCTAACAAGTCGCGTTTGGGAGCAAATGCCATTTTAGGAGTTTCTTTGGCAGTTTGCAAGGCAGGAGCTGGTCAAAAAAAAATGCCTTTATGGCAGTGGATTTCAAAAATGTCAGGGACTCAATCTTCTCTTCCCATACCTTGTCTTTTATATATAGAAGGCGGGCTGCATGGCAGGGGAAGTTTAGACGTCCAGGAAGTAATGGCTTTTGTTAGAGCCAATTCTTTTAAGGAACGATTAAGAT
>CAZUVP010000062.1:0-2382 GCA_964623855.1 uncultured Candidatus Saccharibacteria bacterium
AATAATAAAAACTATTAATGTTGATTAAGGTTAAGGTTTTTCCAAATTCAAAAAAGGAAGAAATTATCAAAAAATCAGAAGATGGTTTTGAGATAAAGGTTAAGGAGAAGCCGGAAAGAGGATTGGCCAATAAGAGGGTAATAAGAATTCTTTCTTCCTATTTTAAGACTCCGGAGTCAGAAATCAGATTGGTCAAAGGATTCAGAGAAAGAAATAAAATTTTTGAAATAGCTAAAAATTAACTCCACCTTCGTCAGTTTTCGCTGATTTGGTACTTGAATTTTTTCGGAAGCGGGGTTATTCTTAGATAACAATTCAACAGTTCATTTTATTAAAAAAGGGAGTGATAACAGTGAAAACGATGGTGATTGTAAACCCGATTTCAGGCATGGGACAGGGAGCTAAGTGTGGCAGAATGATAGCTGCTACCAAAGAAAAGCTTGATATGTTCTTTACCAGTCCGGACAAAACAGCCCTTGAGCTGGCTAAGGAAGCTACCGAGAAGAACTACGAACGAGTGATAGGAGTTGGAGGCGACGGTACACTAGGTGAGATAGCTGATGGATTACTGGGAAGCGGCATTTCTCTAGGGATTGTACCTGGTGGCGTTGGCAACGATTTTTCCAAAGGCGTGGGGATTCCCCAAAACGCCGAGGAAGCCCTGAAAGTTGCTCTTCACGGACAACTACTGTCAATTGATTTGGGCGAGATAGACGATAAGATTTTTGTTAATGTGGCAAGCTTCGGTTTTGATGCTAAATTAGTCCGCCATATTCCAACCTTAAGAAAAAAGTATCGCTTTTTCCCGGGAGTAGGGCTGTACCTAATTGCACTTTCCAGAGAGTTGTTTTCTCATCTGGACCATCCGAAAATATGGGTGCGTTTTTCAGAAGAGAAAATGTCGAGAATGATCGGGCAGCACACCACCGCCCTGGTGGTTTCCAACGGTCCGCAGTACGGAGGGATGTTCAAAATAGCGCCAGACGCCAGTTTGGTTGACGGGCTTTTGGACATTTGCTGGATTGAAGCAATGGGCAAAGGAAAAATATTAACCAACCTTCCCAAACTTCTCCAAGGAACCCATGCTAGAGTTCCGGAAGTGAGCATGGCCAGGATTCCTTCGCTATCCATATATTCGGGTGTAAAGCTTGCCTGTCAGGTGGACGGTGAAATCTTTGAGTCAAAGAACGAATACCATATCAGCGTTATTCACAAAGCCCTGAATGTGGTCGTCCCCCAAACATTGGCTCCTCAACTAATAAAGCTAGAAAGAGCCATAGTAAAAGCCCCGAGTCTTCAACCTGCTTAAAAACCAAGACTCGGGGCTTTTCACTGTTGACAAATAAAATATTAGTTGTATAATAATAACACTGCAATATGGAAAGGAGGTGCAGAATGTCTGATATTAAGATACTTTTGATCATAACCGCGGCGGCATTTGTAGATATAATCCTCGGGGCCTTTGGTACTTTCGTAGCACC
Source organism: uncultured Candidatus Saccharibacteria bacterium (assembly GCA_964623855.1). Classification (GTDB taxonomy): domain Bacteria; phylum Patescibacteriota; class Minisyncoccia; order Minisyncoccales; family RBG-13-42-11; genus CAZUVP01. Next base: position 1,482 of record CAZUVP010000062.1, read on the forward strand.
CAAAGAGGGCTTGATTGGAATAGCTTACGCTTGCCTTGTCGTCGGTTACATCGATTTCTTTTTATTCGAATCGTTGGCAATTTTTCTGAAGAGACTAGAACTGAGCAATCAAAAAAAGGAAGGAGGGATATAGTACTTTGAACGATGTAGCACATTTCTTTCTAGAGAGCTGCATGAGGGAAAGGATTGGCGGAAACGCTAAGATCTGCTCCCAAAGGACAAATATGTGGACAAGGCTTGAGATTAAGGATGCGGGATTAGAACGCATCCAACTCGAAGAATGGCTAAAAATGGATTTCCGAAACTACGAAATTCAGGATACCCCATTCGGCTTTCTGGCCTACGTCCCGGATCTAACAGAATTCTTGGTAGTCACCATCAGTGCCAACCAGGAGTTCGTTTCAAGGTTCCATTGTCCTCTTTTGTGACGATACAAGAGATGGGCAGTTTATTGGAACATTGAGAGGGTGCTTTTGTAAGCACCCTCTTTCTCGTCGTCAAATAGGCGATTTTTTGCTTTACCCTAAATTTATTGAAGGGTTGCCCTGAGTTTTTCGAAGGGGTAGAATTGAGTTATGGCAAACGTTTTTGTTATAAATTCAAAAAGGGAGAGAGAACCATTCTCTCAAAAGAAAGTATACGGGTCGGCCAGAAGAGTGGGAGCTTCCAGGCAGTCTGCCCAAAGAATCGCCAATGTAATTGAGAAAGAAGCTTATCCCGGTATTAATACTTCAAAAATATTTAAAAAAGCAAAAGGGCTACTCCATAAAGATTCTCCGAGGGCTGCTTTAAGATTTAATTTGAAAGAAGGAATGAGGAAATTGGGTCCTACCGGTTTTCCTTTTGAAAAATATGTGGGGGAAATCTTCAAAAGGATAGGATATGAAACAAAAATTAACCA
>CAZUVP010000063.1:0-2361 GCA_964623855.1 uncultured Candidatus Saccharibacteria bacterium
TCTTTTAACTCGACCTTTTTTTCTTTTGGGGGAGGAAGAGCTTTTTTGATTCTGAGTACTTTTTCCTTACGAGGAACTTTAGTTATTATTATATAACGGAGAATTTGACTTTCTGCTTTTAATTTTTTCTCCAAATTAACCATTTTTTCGGCATTTAACTGAAAAGTTAAAACAGCCAAGTATGCCTGAATTTTCTTTTGAATAGGATAAGCCAGCCTTTTTTTGGAAATTATTCCAGTTTCAGTTAAAATTCCTCCTTCTTCTTGGAGGGAGGCAATAATCTTCTCCTGAAATGCTCTGGTTTCTTCTTCCGGCAATTCAGGTGTTATTAAATAAGTTAATTCGTAATGTTTCATATCTTGAATTCTACCACGTCGCCGTCTTGGACTATATAATCTCTGCCAGCCGTTTTTATCTGGCCCTTTTCTCTTGCTTCTTTCCAGCTGTCAGCTTTCACTAATTCTTGCCAGTTTATGACTTCTGCTTTAATGAATTTTTCCTGGAAGTCAGAATGCACCACTCCGCCGGCTTTCGGTGCAGTTTTGCCTCGTTTCAATGTCCAAGCCCGAGTTTCTTCGCCTCCGGTTATTGTGTAAAAAGTTATTAAATCAAGAATATTGTAGCAGGCAATTATTAATTGGTCAAGCTTAGACTTAAGATTAAGTTCCTCCTTCTCTCCTTCCGATAAATCGGTCATTTCTGCTTCATCTTTCAAATTGATGGTCAAAAACTTCTCTTTTAAGTCTGGCATTTCACCGTTGCTCGTATTGAAAAGGTGAATTATAGGTTTTTTGGATAAAAGGTTTTCTTCTTCTTTGGCCTCCAAGTCCTTCATTGCAAATTCGGTTTTTATGGTATCGATTTCTTCTGCGGGGCTTATATTATCGCCAAATCCCCTGAGTACCATGACTATTGCATTACAGTTTCTGATTTGAGCTAAAAACTGATTTCCCAATCCTTCCCCTTTGTGAGCATTTTTAACCAAACCTGCTATATCCACAAAGTCAATAACTGTAGGCGTTATTTTTTTGGGCTTGATGATATTAGCTACTTTTTCCAGTCTTTCGTCAGGTACCTGAACCACGCCAACATTGGGTGAAACCGTGGTAAAAGGGTAATCAGCAATATCAACAGGATTTTTAGTCAAGGCTTTAAAGAGAGTTGATTTGCCGACATTGGGCAAACCTACAATTCCTACTGAAAAAGACATATATTTATGTTATACTAATATATTATGGAAAGCAAGATTTTTAAGGCCTACGACATAAGGGGAATTTACCCAGAAGAGATTAATGAGGAGGCAGGTTATTTTATTGGTCGGGCATATGCCAAGTTTTTAGTCAAGAAGAACCCCAAAATAGCAGTTGGCCGAGACGCTCGGATTTCTTCCCCCTCACTTTATAAATCTTTAACAAAAGGATTAACTGATCAAGGAGCTGACGTTGTTGATATTGGTTTCTCCATTACACCGCTTCTCTATTTTGCTGTAGCTTATTTAAAAATTGATGGTGGAGTTAACATAACTGCTTCTCATAATCCTCCTCAATATAATGGTTTTAAATTAGTGAGAGAAAAAGCTATTCCAATTAGCGGAGACACCGGCATAGAAGAAATTAAGAAAATGGCTTTAAAAGGGAAATTTAAAGAGGGGAGAAAAGGAAGGGTTTTTAAAAAGCAGATATTAAAAGATTATATTAGGTTCAATCTTAAAAGTTTTAACTTAAAAAAGATAAAACCCCTGAAAATCGTTATAGATACCGCCAATGGGGTAGCCGGTATCTCGGTAGCAGAATTTTTCAAAAAGACAAACCATAAAGTTTTTCATCTTTATTCCAAACTTGACGGTACTTTCCCCAATCATCTGCCCAGTCCTCACGAAGAGAAGAACCTGAAAGGAATTAAAAAAGAGGTTTCAAAAAGAAAAGCTGATTTAGGAATAGCATTTGATGGGGACGGCGACAGGATTATCTTTATTGATGAAAAAGGAAAAATGGTAAGAGGGGATTATATAACAGCCTTAATGGCAAAATTAATTTTAAAGGAAAACCCTAATGAAAAAATATTGTGCGATGTTCGTTCAAGCAATATAGTAAGAGAGACAGTGAAAGAAGCGGGTGGCAAGGTGGTATTGGGGAGAGTAGGTCATTCATTTATAAAGGAAAAGATGAGAAAGAAGAATATTATTTTTCAGGGCGAGCTTAACGGTCATTATTATTTAAGGTCGCATTATTTTTGCGAAGCTCCTTTCTATGTAATTTTCAGAGTGATAGAAGAGATTTCAAATACCGGAATCCCTCTTTCTGGACTGGTAAAACCTTTTCAAAAATACTATTATTCCGGAGAAATAAACCTGACCATAAA
>CAZUVP010000064.1:0-2335 GCA_964623855.1 uncultured Candidatus Saccharibacteria bacterium
TAAGGATCATATTTTAATTTTTTAGCTCTTTCTACCGCCGGCTCTCCAGAAACATAGCTTTTAGGAATACCTGGCTCAAAGGGACAATAAAGGCATTTTCCGGGGCAAGGATAAGGCTTTGTTAAAACCGAAACATTAACAATTCCAGAAAGAGAACGGATTGGTCGTGTTCTAAGTAGAAATTCAAGAAGAGCATTCCTTCTGGCCTTTTTCTTTTTGACCATTTCGTGATAAATTTTTAGTAGGGACATATTAGAAGAACAAGCTACCTTATATTGTTTGGCCATCCTCCTTTTTGCCCTAGCCAAATCATCCAAAGTTTTAATTTTAGTCTTAATTAATTCTTTAATTATTAATTCGTTTGTCTGCATTTTATTTCGATGGATAAAGATTACGCTGAATATTTATTAGATAAAACTCGGGAAGATTATAACTTAATAGCTGAGGACTTTTCAAGAACCCGCAACAGAATTTGGGAAGAATTGAGATTCCTATCTAAATATACCAACAATTACGAAAGGATTTTGGATTTGGGCTGCGGCAACGGCAGGTTGTATGAATTATTTAAGGAAAAGACAGTTGATTATTATGGAATAGACAATTCAAAGAAATTAATAGAGATTGCCCAGAAACGTTACCCTCAGTTTAAGTTCCAGGTAGCCGACGCTTTAAATCTACCATTTTCAGCTGATTTTTTCGATAAGGTTTTTTGCGTAGCTGTCCTTCATCATATCCCTTCAAAAGAATTAAGATTAAAAGTTTTGCGGGATATAAACAGAGTTTTAAAGCCAAACGGGCTTTTGGTTTTAACGGTCTGGAATTTGGGATTTCTCAGGAGATTGACGATTCTGCTTGAAAACATTATTTTGAAAATATTTCACAGAACGAAGTTAGATTTTGGAGATACTTTAGTCCCATGGGGTAAAAAACTGAAGAGATACGTTCATGGTTTTTCAAAAAATGAATTAAAAAAACTTGTGGGAGAAGCTGGGTTTAAAGTAAAAGAAATTGAAATCATAAAAAGACCAAAAAGCAGAGAAAGTAATATCTTATTAGTAGTTGAGCCCCTGTAGCTTAATGGATAGAGTGCCTCCCTCCGGAGGAGGAAATATAGGTTCGATTCCTATCAGGGGCACAATTGACACTACCTCTCATTTTCGATAAACTCAAAAATGAGGGGGTGCGGGTTATATGCCCTACGGACAGATAGTTTTTGATGAAGGAGGCAATAGCAGCTGCTAGGTTTATTGTCCAGACCTGACTTGAGTAATAGTCGAATTCGTCAAGAACTATGTCCCCCTCAAAAATATGCGCACGAAACTTTCGCGCGTGTATTTTTTCGGGAAATCTGTTAAGATTAAATTATGAGTTATAAAATTGCAGTAGCCGGGTCGGCTGAAAAAGAAGTCTGTCCGAAATGCGCTTCTGAATTAGCCGAGGAAGTTGGTAAAGAAATCGTTCGCCAAGGTTGTATATTGGTGACAGGAGCAACTACCGGCATGCCTTATTATGCTGCCAAGGGAGCTAAAAAAAATAAAGGTTTTTCCATTGGTTTTTCACCGGCAGCTTCCGAGGTCGCTCATTCTAAAAAATACAAATTGCCAGTCGACGCCTTTGATATTATTGTATATACTGGGTTCGGATATGCGGGAAGGAATCTTATAATGACGAGAGCCGCTGATGCAGTAATTGTTATTTGTGGCAGAATGGGAACCTTGAACGAGTTTACTATTGCCTTTGAAGATGAAAAGCCAATCGGGGTCCTGGTCGGATCTGGCGGAACAGCAGATAATATTAAGAAAGTTATTCAAAGGCCTTACAGGGGGAAGGCAAATATTATTTATGAGAGAGAGCCTAAAAAAATAGTAAAAGAATTAATAAAACAAATCAAAAAGAATAAAAAAAGAAGTTAAAGGTCGTTTTTAAAAATTTTAAAACTATGCCGAATAAATCTGAAGAAGGAAAATTAATCGGTAAAATCACTCACTATTTTGGCAATATAGGGGTGGCAGTAATTGAGTTGTCAGATAAACTTAAAGTGGGTGACACCGTTAGAATTGTTGGTGGGGAAGTTGATTTTGAACAAGAAATTAGCTCAATGGAAGTAGATCACCAGAAAGTGAAAGAAGGGAAAAAGGGTGATTCAGTGGGGTTTAAAGTGGATCAAAAAGTCAGGGACGGTTATAAGGTTTACAAAGTCTAACAGGCGGTTAAATTAAAGTTAAATGCTCGGGAGCAAAAAAAACTTTCTTTTTGCTTTGTCTATTTTAATTGGAACTATTGTCGGGGCAGGAATTTTCGGAATTCCTTATGTTGTTTCCAAAAGCGGGATAAT
>CAZUVP010000065.1:0-2312 GCA_964623855.1 uncultured Candidatus Saccharibacteria bacterium
TGGCATTGTCATCATTAACAAATCCTGGAACTGCTTTTGAATTTTTAAAGTCACCATCAATATAAATCTTAATGTCAGACCCGTCATAGGTAGCTGCCAAAAAATGCCATACATCAAGAGTAATATCAGCATTTGACTCAAGCAAATGCCAATAAGCTACGGGCTTTCCTTCTTCCAGTTCTGTATAAGCTGTATGGTACAAAACAGGTTCTCTTTTTGCTACCGCCAAAGCCGCTCCCTTGGCTTCGCAAAAACCGGTATCAATACAAACCGAGTTTATGTCTTCCAAGCCCTCCTGCTCTTGAGCTAATTTTATCCAGGCCTCCAAAGTGTATTCATTTTCTTCAACAACATCATCCCCTGTACCTTTTGGTGTTTCAACATAATCTTCTTCTTCAAATTCCAAAGCCCACTCACCCCCGATTTCTCCTCCTCCGCCGCCAAACCAGAACTCTCCTCCAAAGGTGGCAGCAGCAAAAGTTCCATCTGCATCGCAAAGCTCATATCTGTCAGAATATATTCCGCAGTCGTTAGCTTCTCTCTCCGGGGTTTTTTCCAAGTCGCACATCATTTTGTATCCCGTGCCTTCGGCATCGGAAAAATAAGCGTAGCATTGATGGTCTTTTGCCAAAAACGGGTCGTCGGGCAAAGGCGCCAGCCAGGGAGCGAGAGCTGTTTGTAAACCCTCTGAATCTTTCATGCATATTCCTCCTTCCTCTCCTGCCGGATATTTCTCATTCTCTGTAAAATAAAGCTCAAGAGATTTTTGGATTTCTTCAAAATTGCTCATTCTTTGAGCATCTCTGGCTTTGGCTCTGGCGCTGGAAACAGCTACCAACGTCATCCCGGTTATCAAACCAATAATCCCAATTACCACCAGCATTTCTATTATGGTAAACCCAGCACCACTTTTATTCATAGTTTAAATGACAGAGGCCAGGCCTCTTTCACTCTAAAATTATATCTTTTATAACTTCTAAATCTTTGTTTAGCCATTGATTAATAAAATTTTTATAACTTCCTTCTGTTTGAAAATAACTATTTATTATTTCTTTATTAATCAACGAGGGGAAATTCTTGTTTCCTATATAATCTAAATAACTCGACCAACGGTAATTTTCCAAAAAATTATTTACTTTGTTCCAATCTCTTATTCCCTCTTTTCTCCAATTTGGTTCTATCAATTCAACTGGATTGATGTGGTGATATCTTGAAAGATGCGTTAAATAGTTATCATTTTCAATCAAAATTGATTTGAAAACTCCTTGAAATAAAACCCCTGTTCTTTCATTTTTCTTATTAAAATACATCGCGTAGCCAGTGCCAAGCCGCTGCATAAATTTAGCAATACCATTTTCTTTTATCTGTCTCAAGATTAAATGAAAATGATTCGGCATCAAGCAAAATGCTATAATTTCCACCAATAATTCTCTCGGTCTTTGGATGAAAGAGGCGAAGCCTCTTTCAATCTTTCGGCTGATGTTAGGGTCAAATTTTTCATCATTAAATTCATAGAGATAATGAATAAAACGGGCGTGATCAGAGTTGTCTAAAAATATCTGGCGTTTTTCCGTACCACGATTATAAATATGATAATAGTTGTCGTTTGAAAATTTAGTTTTTCTCATATTCAGATGAAAGAGGCGAAGCCTCTTTCACTTTAAACAATACTAGCGTAGTGGTTCAGGCGCTCAAGAGTGTTATCTGTTTTTAAAACAATACAAACTGCGTCTATCCGGTATGGTCCCGACCATTTTATCCGACTTGTATAACCGCGGGCGTTTAGCCAAAGCTTTCTCAATTTTCTTTTGTTAAGGGTCTCTTCCGGCGTGCCGAACATTTCTCCACGCTTAGTCCTTACTTCCACAAAGACCAACTCTTTTTTATCTTTTGCTACTAAGTCAATCTCGGCAAATTTCGACCTGTAATTTTGTTCAATTATATTATAACCTTTTTTCTTCAAATATTCTTTAGCAAAATTTTCTCCAATCTTGCCGGTTTCCAAGTTAAACTGTTTCTCCATAAACTTTTGGCCTATACTGTAAAGCTTCTGCCATATGAGGAATATCAACATCCGGAGCTTTTTCTAAGTCAGCAATTGTCCTGGCGATTTTAATCATTTTTAAATACGACCTCGCAGACAGCTGAAATTTCACTCCTGCTTGCTGCAAAAGTTGTTCAACTTCTTTTTTTAAAGGACAATACTTTTTGATATGACTATTCTTCATTTCTGCATTGACGTAAATCGGCTCTTGTTTGAATCTTTCCTTCTGGATTTGCCAGGCCTGTATCACTCTATTTCTAATTGCTTC
>CAZUVP010000066.1:0-2240 GCA_964623855.1 uncultured Candidatus Saccharibacteria bacterium
TGAATCTTTCCTTCTGGATTTGCCAGGCCTGTATCACTCTATTTCTAATTGCTTCAGATGTTTCTAAAAATTCTGAAGCTTTTTGATTTTCTGAGAGGTCATTAACATCAACCGGTGGCACATCAACATGTAAATCAATTCTGTCCATGATGGGACCGGAAACTCTTTTTTGATATTTTTTAATTGTCCTAAATGAGCAAATACAGGCCTTTTTGGGATGGTTCAGATATCCGCAAGGACATGGATTAGCCGACGCTACAAGCATAAATCTGGCAGGATACTTTACCCGTTCTCTGCTTCTGGCAATTGTCAAATAACCGTCTTCTAATGGCTGGCGTAAAGCTTCCAAAACTGAACGAGGAAATTCATTAAATTCATCTAAGAATAGAACTCCTCTGTGAGCTAAACTAATTTCACCAGGATGCGGTCGTGTTCCTCCTCCGATTAAACCGACCTGCGAGGTTGTATGATGAGGCGAGCGGAACTGCCTGATAGTTATTAAAGCGCCGCCCGGCGGAATATTCCCTGCTGCAGAATGGATTTTAGTCACTTCCAACGACTCTTTCTCGTTTAAAGGAGGCAAAATTCCCGGTAAGGCTCGCGCTAACATAGTTTTCCCTGTACCCGGACTGCCAACCATTAAAATATTATGGCCGCCTGCAGCAGCTATTTCCATGGCTCGTTTGGCTTGTTCCTGACCTAAAATTTCTTTCATATCGAATTCGACCGGCTCACCTCGCAAATCCTCTTTTTTTTCTTTATATATTGCCGGAATAATACATTCCCTGTCTAAAAGATGTAAAATGAGCTGAGAAAGATTTTCTACTGGATAAACTTTTACTCCCCGGATGATAGCCGCTTCATTAGCGGAGTCTTTGGGAACAAAAATATTCTTAAATCCTGCTTCTCTGGCAAAAAGAGCCAGAAGCAAAGCCCCTTTTGTATGACGCAAAGAACCATCAAGCGACAGTTCTCCAAAAAAAAGAGAGTCGTCAGGTACCTTACATCCTGTCTGGCCGGCCAGAATGCCCGTAGCAATTGGTAAATCATAGAAAGAACCTTCTTTGGGAATGTCGGCGGGCGCCAAGTTTACCGTAATCTTTTTTTGTGGAAAATCTATTTTTGAGCTGGAAATAGCCGCTCTTACTCTTTCTCTGCTTTCATCCACTGCTTTATCTGGTAAGCCGACAATATCAAACCCCGGTAATCCTCTACTGGCGAGGTTGACCTCGACGTCAACTTTCATTGTTTCTAACCCGCTATTTGCTACAGATGTAACTTTTATTAGCATAAAAGTGAAATTTACAATTTTACGATTTTCAAATTTTTCTTTGGCTCGCCTTTTTTATTTAAAAAACTGGTCAACTTCTCCTTCGCGCAAAATCAAATAATTTCCAGTAACCTTAGATAACCCAAAAGATTGGCTATCATCAGCCCCAATGTATTTAACTATTTTGTTAAGCGACAAAACCTCCTCTACGGCAGGAACTAAATCGGTGTCAGAACTTAATAAATAAGCTATATCATACTTATCTTGTCTAGCTAAACGAATCATTTCAACAGCTAAACGAACATCTACGCCTTTTTCATGATAACTTTTGTCACGATGCTGAATTAATTGTCCTAAAATTATTTTTATATTTTGAACTCGCAATTTGAAGAATAAACGCTGCTGATCAGCATACATTTTCTGACTTTTAATATTATTATTTTGCCTCCTCACGCTTCCAATATAATAACGAATCTCAACTAAAGAGTTCTTGTCTGCAAGCCATCGACAAAAATTCATAAAATTAAACTTCAGCAGAGAAATTTCTTTCTTTTCGCCAGTTAAATACTTAAGCCGGTGATAAAAATTACTACCATCAATAAAAATTATAGTTCGCATAAAAAAACTGCGGTCATAGTCTTGCGACCCTGAACGCAGTGGAGTTAAGTATATTAATTATAGCGAATCCAAAAACCTTGTCAAGCTCTTTGTTTGATGATTGTTTCATTAAAAATTATTCGTTGATATAATATTTATTTCCTTCTTGTTGGACCAAACCTTTTAATTGCATAAGCGAGAGAACTGTCCCCAATTTGGCCGCCGAAATCCCGAAATTGCGCGATATCGTATCTATATCTAAAGATTCTCTCTTTAATTGTTCAATAATTTGCTGTTCCAAGCTAGAGCCCTGGATTTTACGAGACGTGTCGGAACCCTTTAGGGTAAAACGCGAGGAAAAGACAGGGCTCAA
>CAZUVP010000067.1:0-2225 GCA_964623855.1 uncultured Candidatus Saccharibacteria bacterium
CTCCGGAATCACAGAAATAAAGACTTTGGCTTGTCTTAAATCAACCGAAGTTTCTACTTGAGTTAAAGTTAGCAAAATGCCTGAGGGAAGTTCAATCTCTCTTAAAATAATCTGCGACAACTCTTCTTTTATCAATTGATTAACCTGTTCAATGCGCTTCCCCATTAACATTTACAATTTACCTTTTATTCTCTCCTCTGTATAAATTTGGAGAATATCACCTTCTTCAATTTTTACTTCTCCTTCAAACAATATCCCGCATTCTTCACCTTTTCCAAGTAAATCTATATCCTTTTTATTTCTTTGAAGATTTATCATTCTGCCCTGGCCGATTTTCTCTTCGTTCCCGCCTGCGCGGGCAGGTCGAAAGACCTCAATCAAACTTCCCTTTTTAACTTCTCCTTCTATTATCCTACCGCCAACAATCTGGCGGTTCTTCTCTGCTAAAAACTTAACCAAAACCTTAACTTTTCCCAGATCATGACGCAGTTCTTGTGGAGCTACAATCTTTTCCATTAATTTACGCACCCCTTCCACTAGGTCATAGATTATCTCAAAAAGCATTATTCTGATATCTTCTCTTTCTGTAATTCTTTTGGCGATAGGGTCAACTTTTACTCTAAACCCCAGGACGGTAGCCTTACTGCTGACGGCCAGCTTTAAGTCGGATTCATTAATGCCACCCACTTCCGATTTTAATATTCTTAAAACAACTTTTTTTTGAGGGAGATCACGCAAAATCCCTTCAATGGCTTCTGTTGAGCCTGCTACATCTGCCTTGAGAATCAAATTCAAAACTCTCTGATCCCCGCCTGCATCGCTATGCGAAGCATTACGGGCAGGTTCCTCTATTTTTATGTTTTTTTTGGCTTCCTCCAAATTAGAAAAAGTCTTAAATTCTTCTCCAACCCTCGGGACTTCATTAAACCCAAAGATTATTACAGGATCAGAAGGCAAGGCCTTCTCTATGGGATTCTTTTGAAAATTCTCAATAGTTTTAACTTTAGTAAAAGCCGAGGGAGTACCGATAATATCTCCTTGTTTTAGGGTGCCTTGAGTTATTAAAAGAGTAGCTGTGGCTCCCCGAAGATTGTCCAAATAGGATTCAACCACTACTCCGGAGGCTGATTTTTCAATAGAGGCAGAAAATTTCTCCATTTCTGCTACCAGCAGAATCAAATCTAAGAGTTCAGGGATTCCTTTTTTAGTTTTGGCAGAAACCTCTACAGAAGGAATTTTACCTCCCATTGATTCCACTACAAAATCTTCTTTGACCAGTTCTCTTTTCACTCGTTCCGGATCAGCTTCGGGCTTATCCATTTTATTCAAAGCTAAAATCACAGGAACACCTGCCTTTTTAATATGAGAAATTGCTTCTTTAGTCTGGGCCTTTGCTCCCTCTGAAGCATCTACAACCAAGATAGCGATGTCTGCAACCTTGGCTCCCCGGGAGCGCATCTGAGAAAAAGCTTCGTGGCCGGGAGTATCAATGAAAGTGATTTTTTTGCCTTTTTCTTCCACTTGATAGGCTCCGATGTGCTGGGTAATGCCTCCTGTTTCCTTAGCAGTAATTTTGAAATCTCTGATAGCTTCAAGAAGAGAGCTCTTTCCATGGTCAATATGCCCGAGAACTACCACTATCGGTGGTCGAGTTATTAAGTTTTCTCGTTTTTCTTTGGTCATTTTTCGTAGCTTTTAATAATGCTTCTTTTTCTTCTGAAGATAAGGAATATTCTGATTTACCTTCTTTAATCGGTTTCCCGTAAACTCGGTTTCCCTCCCTTATATAAAGTGAAGTAATCACCACACCTGAATTATCATCATCCAGTAAGGCTAAGGAAAAACTCTGGTCTCCTCCCACTTCTCTAAAAGGGTTAAATCTTACCATCCCTACTCTTTTTACTGAAAGCTGGTTTTCTCTTTTTAAGATTTCTAGGTCTTGAGAAATCTTTCCGAAATCTTTTTCCAGATTCTCCAAATATTTCAAAACCTCTTTGAAGTTTCTAGGTTCTTTTTTTTCTTTTTTGAAAAAGTTTAGCATAGGTTTATGCGGTGGGAGAAGGATTCGAACCTTCGATCCGCAAAAAGCGAATAGCGGTTTTCGGGACCGCCCCAATCGTCCACTCTGGCATCCCACCAGGAAAAATTTGTGGACCCAGCGAGACTCGAACTCGCGACCTCCTCGATGCCATCGAGGCGCGCTACCAACTGCGCCATGGGCCCAG
>CAZUVP010000068.1:0-2225 GCA_964623855.1 uncultured Candidatus Saccharibacteria bacterium
GCAAGAGCCAGCGGTCGGATTTGAACCGACGACCTACTGTTTACAAAACAGTTGCTCTGCCACTGAGCTACGCTGGCAGAATCAACGCATCCTTTTTCTTATCTCTTTCCAGTAGTTGTCATTCTCTCCGAACTTCTTTTTCTGTTCTTTTTCCCTTAATCTCTGAAGCCAGTTTGATGTTTTATTGTCTGTTTTTAAAGTTAAGACCCTGACTCTGGAGAGAATCTTTTGCAAGACAACCCCAGAGGAAACTCCTTTAAAGGGCGGCACCTCTTTTATTTTGGAAAATAAATCCTGCCAGCTAAAAGGAGGCAGACCAGTTTCTGGCAGCTCTAAAAGCCGGGGAAGTTTCTGAAAAACCATAACCGCCAATCCAATCAAGCTCGAAGTTAATATAATAGAGAATATTATTTCCAGCATTATATTTCGTATCTAGTGAATTGTTTTATTATAATATTTTCTCCTACTTTAGCAATATATTCCTCAATCAAATCCTTTATGGTTTTTGACTGGTCTTTCACCCAGGGCTGCTCCAGTAAGGGAGGGTCTTGGCCCATGGCAGCTATCTGCAGGCATAATTCGTGGGTTAATTCCTGAAATTCAGAAGATCTAGCAACAAAATCTGTTTCACAGTTCAATTCCAAAAGAACGCCAATTTTTTTATTAGGGTGAATATAACTTGAAATTGTCCCCTGTTCTGTCCCTCTGCCAGCTTTTTTACCTGCTAAATCCTTCCCCCACTTTTTCAAAAGGTTTTTCGCTTTTTCAGTATCGCCCCCTGCCTCTTCTAAGGCCTTCTTGCATTCAGACACAGAAACAGCAGTTTCTCTTCTTAATTGCTTTATTTGGTCAATAGTTGCTGCCATACTATTTTTCTTTTTTCACTTTGCTCTGAGCGCTCTTTATTGTTTCTTTTACTTTTTCTAAAATATATTTTACAGACAACATGGCGTCGTCGTTAGCCGGAATAGGATAATCTGCCAAAGTTGGGTCAACATTGGTATCGGCTAAGGCCACAACTTTCACATCTTTGGCTTTAGCTTCTTTTATCGCCAGATCATCTTTCTGCATATCCAGGACAAAAACGATGTCAGGAATTTTGTCCAAGGTTTTAATTCCGCCAAACTTAATTTCCAAATTCTTTAACTCTTCGTCAAACTTAATTCTTTCTTTTTTGGTATAATTCTCCAGTTCTCCTTCTTTCTTTTTCCTCTCTAAATCTTTAAAATAGTCAATTCTTTTTTTAATTGTTTCAAAATTAGTCAGGGTGCCACCTAACCAACGTTCAGTAATATAAGGAAGGCCGCATTCTTCTGCTGTTTGCTTTACTAAAGCTTTTGCTTGGATTTTTGTCCCTACTGTCAAAATAATCTTGCCCTGGGCAACAGCTTCTTTAATAAAATTTAAAGCCTCTTTTAATTTTTCAGCAGTTTTTTCCAAATCAATAATATGAACGCCGTTCCTAACTCCATAGAGGTAGGGTTTCATTTTTGGATGGATCTTTGAGCTTTTGTGGCCGAAATGCAAACCGGCCTGAGCCATCTCTTCGGTCTTAAGATTTAAACTGGCTTTTTTATTTTTAGTTTCTGCCATATTTTTTTATATATCATATAAAATAGATAAAAGCAAGGTTATTGCTTTTTTTTTGAAAATTTAGTAAATTAGTGTATATGGCAAAAAAAGACATCCATCCAAAATATTATCCCAATGCGAGAGTTCAATGTGCCTGTGGCAATAGCTGGACCGTGGGTTCTACCAAAGAATCCATTGAAATAGAAATCTGTTCTCAATGTCATCCTTTTTATACCGGTAAAGAAAAGATGGTGGATACTATGGGAAGAGTAGAAAAATTCAGGAAGCGATTGGCTAAAAAAGAATCTGCCAGCCACCGGAAGAAAAAATAATGCTCACCTTAGAAGAAGTAAGGAGGAAATATAACAAAATTCTTAAACAACTCAGTGACCCTGGATTGATTTCAAATACGCAAACGCCAGTGAAGCGTGGAGAAGAACGGAGTTCTTCGAGCTGGGAAAAGGGCGATGAATCTAAAGATTCATCTTCATCCTTCGCTGGCGCTCGGACGTTTGAAGAACTCAGCAAAAGGAAAAATTACTTGGAGAAAATTATTGAAAAAGATAAGGAGCTAACAGAACTTAAAAATAAGATTGAGGAAAATAAATCAATCGTATCAGCCGCTGAAGACCAAGAGCTCGTTTCTCTGGCTG
>CAZUVP010000069.1:0-2200 GCA_964623855.1 uncultured Candidatus Saccharibacteria bacterium
CTTCAATCCCAACCAGAGATTTGCCGGGAATGGGAGCTTCAATCCTTATTGGATGGCTGGCTAAGGCCAAAGAAAGGTTATTGGAGAGAGCGGTAATCTTGGAAAGATTTATCCCTTCTGCTGGTTTCAAGTTATACTGGGTGACGGTCGGCCCAATATTGATTTCTGACATTTCTACTCCTAAGCCAAAATTCTCCAGAGTTTTTTTGATAATAGCTGAATTGGTCACGGTGTCCCCAGCTGTTGGCCTTCCCTTCTCTCCTTCCAGTAAATCTAAAGGGGGGAGCTTGTATTCACCCATTAAGGCCCTGCTTGGCGTTTTTGAAACTTCCTTGGCCTTTAAACCCAAAGACAGTTCTGTCGATTTTGATGGTTCTGGCCTTATTTTCGGTTCAATCTCCTTTATTTGAAATTTAGGGGCAAATATCTTTTTTATAATAGATGACTTTCCCTCGCCCGCCGTAGCTTCAGCGAAGGCGGGTCTCTCTCCTTTTTTGGGTTCTCTCAATAAATACCAGAAAATTGTGGAGCCGGCCAAAATAACGCCAGCAAAAACTATTTTACCGACCAAGGATCCAAAAAACTGCAAAAACGGCCAAGAAACAACATAGCCTAACCATCCCCCGTCCTTTGTCTCTAAGTTCAAGCTTTCCAGGAGTCCGGAAATTCCAACAATTAAAATAAAAACTCCTAAGACTGCCGGACCCAGATACTTTTCCTTTTTTGTACTGAAGAAAGACAATCCCCCCAAAACCAAAACGAGAGGAATAATAAAAACAGCCTTGCCAATTAAAAAGGTAAGGCCTCTCATTATCCAATTCCCCGCCACTCCTGCTAAGCTAAAAAAGCTCAAAGCAATAATTATGGCTATGGTAAAAATCACTATTCCCAGAATCCATTTCTTGGTTTCTTCCGGTAAAGCAAAAACGCTGGGTTTTTTAATTTTTTCTTTGGACTTTTTTTGGTTTTTCTTGTTTTTCTTTTTCATATCTGAAACCTGTCCCTGCTGGTATTAGTTTACCAATAATTACGTTTTCTTTCAATCCTCTCAGTTTATCCTCTTTGCCTTCTAAAGAAGCTTTTATTAAAACCCGAGATGTTTCCTGAAAAGAAGCAGCTGATAAGAAACTATCAGTGGTTAAAGCTATCCGGGAAATGCCCAATAAAATTGGCACGCCCTTGGTAACTTTTTTCTTTTCCTTTTTTAGCCTGTTGTTCTCTTCCAGGAATTTCGTTTTCTCTACTATTTCACCAGTGCTGAAAATGGAGTCGCCTGGATCTTTTATCCGAAACCGGGAGAACATCTGCCGACAGATTGTTTCAATGTGCTTGTCATGAATCAAAGCTCCTTGGGAAACATAAATCTTTTGAATTTCTTTAATAATATAACGCCGGGTCCCTTCTTCGCCAGTAAGTTTAAAGAGTTCTTTTAGATCCAAACTTCCTTCGCACAGCTGGTGGCCCACTTTAACATCGTCTCCAGCTTTCACCCAGATAGCTGACTTGGGGTTGATTTTATATTCAAGAATATCGGACTTTTTATTCTTTCCTTTTGGCTTAATTCTAATAACTTTTTCCGGAGTTATCTCCAAAATTTTCCCTTCGGTCGAAGAAACTTCAGCTTTACCACTGGGGGTTCTGGCCTCAAAGATTTCCTGGACCCTTGGCAAACCCATAGTAATATCACCACCACCGGCCACACCTCCTGTATGGAAAGTTCTCATAGTTAACTGAGTTCCTGGCTCTCCGATTGATTGAGCAGCAACAACTCCCACAGCTTCTCCAAGCTTTACCATCTGGTTTTTACCCAAATCCCAACCATAACACTTCTGGCAAATTCCTCTTACCGACTGGCAGCTTAAAGGAGAACGGATTCTAATCTTTTCAATGCCAGAAGAAGAAATTTTTTCTGCTTTTTCCCAATTGATCACTTCTCCTTTTTTGCAAACTCCCCGAACAGTATCCAAACACACCCTTCCCAAGATCTTATAGACAAAGTTCTGGCCCATATCGTCAGCATCTTTTTTCCAAACAACAATTCCTTCATTGTCTTTACAATCCTTTTCTGTCACGATCACTTCATGAGCAACATCAACCAATCTTCTGGTCAGATAGCCAGCCGTAGAAGTACGAAGAGCGGTATCTGCTGTTCCTTTTCTGGCTCCATGAGTGGAAATAAAGTATTCCAACACATCAAACC
>CAZUVP010000070.1:0-2194 GCA_964623855.1 uncultured Candidatus Saccharibacteria bacterium
AAAAATGACACCTATCTTCGATTCCGAAATTAAAAAAGAAGGGGGGAAAGAGGAATTAGAAGAAAAAAAAGAACTTCTAAAACGAGAAGAGATCCAAACTATGGAAAAAGATCTTTCTCGTTTGAGAGAAGAAGAAGCTCAAAAAGAAAGAGAGAGGATAGCTGCTTTAAACCCTCTATCAGAAGAAAAAAAGGAAAAGCCAGAAGAACCCACTCCAACCTTAATTCCCAAACCTCCCAAAAGACCTCCCGTCTACACAAAGTTTGCAGTTAGGGCTGGAACAGCTGCTTTCCTAGTTTTTTTGATTGGCTTTTTTGGCTGGTTTTTTTTAGTTAAAAAGGATGAAACGACAGAAGAAGAAGAACAACTGCCGCTTTCTGGAGATGAAATAATCGAAATCACAATTCCAATTTCTTTAATCACAGAGGTTAGCACAACTACTTTGGAAGTTTCCAATTTGGAAGAAACGCCTTCTGTTTTATCCCAATTCTTAGAGCAGAAACCTGCAGAACAAGGATTTATTAGGATATTATTTAAAAATACTGAAGAAAATAAGATTTTAGGACTTAGAGAATTTTTTGAGGCCTTTTCCATCAGCGCTGCTCTAGGGCTTTTAGATAAGCTGGAGGATGACTTTACTTTGTTTCTTTATTCTGGTAAACACGACAGATTAGGATTTATTACCAAAATCAAGGAAAAAGAGGGGTTGGACGAATTAATGACTAGCTGGGAAGGAAGCTTGGAGAGAGACGCTGAAAATCTATTTAGTGTTTTGGGCAAGACCGGGCCTGCCCTGGCCCCCAATTTCAGAAGTTCAATTTTTGGAGAAGATTCCTTCCGGTTTTTGACCGTTTCCACCGACGACTTTGGCATCTGTTATGCTTTAATGGACGACTATTTTCTTTTCGCCACTTCTTTTGAAGGTATGGAGGAGCTGATGCAAGAAGTGAGATTAAAAAGTTTAACCTTGGAAAATAAAATCGGGCAATTATTCGTTATTGGCTTTGAGGGAACAGCTTTGACTCCCCAACTAAAAGAACTATTCAAAAGATATAAGCCCGGCGGAGTTCTATTGCTTTCCAGAAATATCGAAAATAAAGAGCAGTTAAAACAATTAATAAAAGACCTTCAGGGTCTTTCTTTAAATGAGACTGGCCTACCTTTGTTTATTGCCGTTGACCAAGAAGGAGGGATTATTTCCCGGGTTAACTTTGCCAAAGAGCAGACTCCCCAGGCAGAAATTGAGAATACCGACCAGGCTTTTTTGATCGGGCAAAAAAGAGAGACTGAGCTAAAAGAACTAGGGATCAATCTTAATCTGGCTCCGGTTTTGGATATAACCCAAGAAAGTGATTTTCTTTTTGACCGTTCTTTCCAAAAAGAATCAGACACCATCGGACTTTTAGCTAAGTTCTTAGTTTTGGGCCAAAAAGCAGCGGGGGCTTTGAGTGTTATTAAGCACTTCCCGGGGTATGAGGGTATTACTTTTGACCCAGAAGAAAAATTGGCTGAGACAGAGCTGCTTCCAGAAATTTCTCAATTCAAAAAAGCTATGGAGGCCAGTCCCGACTTTGTAATGACGGCCAACGTTGTTTACAAAAACCTTGACCCTTACTTGCCTTTTACCTTTTCACCGGCTGCCATCCAATTTCTAAAAGATAGTCTGGGAGAAAATGTTTTAGTTATTTCTGACGACTTGGCTCAAAATTATTTACTGGAGAATTTTTCCCTGAAAGAAGTGGTGGTAAAACCGGTAGAGGCTGGCATTGATCTTCTTATCTTTTCTGGCTGGGAAATAGAAACTACAAAAGGCCTGGAAGCTTTTCACAGTGCTTTTAACAGCGGGGAGGTTCAAATAACAAAGGTTGAAGATGCTATCAATAAAATAATTCAGTTAAAGAAAGGCCTAACTATCTAATGGACAAAACCCTTTTAAATCAGTCTAAGGAAAAACTAAAAAAAGAGAGAGGAGCTGTTGAGAAGGAATTGAAAAAATTTGCAGAAAAAGACAAAAACTTGAATGACGACTGGGATACTCGTTTCCCTAACTGGAATGGAGACTCGGGCGGATCTTCTATGGAAAGAGCAGCTGACCAAGTTGAAGAATATAGCAATCTTCTTTCTTTAGAGTACAGCTTGGAAACCAGGTTAAAAGAAATCAATCTGGCTTTGGATAAAATCAAAAGGGGTATAT
>CAZUVP010000071.1:0-2119 GCA_964623855.1 uncultured Candidatus Saccharibacteria bacterium
AGTTCGACTCTCCGTGGGGCCGCATGGAAAGGGAATATTTAGAGATTGCCCATGCCCCAGATATTAAAAATCCCAAAGAAAGGAAATTATACAGATGTTTTGAGATTTTGCCGGGGACTCTGGCTTGGGGAATTTTAATTTTATCTTTCGTTTTGTCATGGCTGGCGCCAATAGCGGTGGCTATTTTTATTATTCTCTTTGACTTTTTTTGGCTTTTGAGGATTTCTTACCTTTCTTTTCATCAAATAGCTTCCTATCGTGAGATGAAAAAGAACCTGAAGACTAATTGGATAAAGGAGCTGCAAAAGTTAAAAAATAAAAACTGGCAGGATGTTTATCATTTGGTTATCCTGCCGATGTACAAAGAAGGACTGGAAGTTGTCAGGCCAACCCTCCAATCCCTGTCAGAAAACACTTATCCTAAAGAAAAAATGATTATAGCTTTAGCTATTGAAGAAAGGGCAGGTGAGGTTGCTCAAAAGGTGGCTGGAGAAATTGAAAAGGAATTCGGCAGCAAGTTCTTCAGATTTTTGGTTACCCATCATCCAGAAAACATTCCCGGTGAAATTGCCGGTAAGGGGTCCAACCAATCCTGGGCAATAAATCAGGCCAGAGAAAAAGTAATAGAGCGACTCTCAATCAAACCAGAAAACGTAATTGTTTCAGGCTTTGATATTGATACCAAGCCCTACCCTCAGTATTTTGCCTGTCTAACCTGGCATTATTTGGCTACAGAGAAGCCCTTGAGGTCAAGCTATCAGCCAATACCAACTTACAATAATAATATCTGGGATGCGCCAGCTTTTTCTCGGGTAATTTCAAGCTCTGGCACCTTCTGGCAGATGATGCAGCAGGAGAGGCCGGAACAGTTGGTCACTTATTCTGCCCATTCCATGCCTTTTAAAATCTATCTCGATGTGGGATATCCGGCTAACATTGTTTCTGATGACTCGCATATTTTCTGGAAATGTTTTTTACATTACGATGGCGATTACAGAGTAGTACCTTTGTATTATCCCGTTTCTATGGACGCTGTATCTGCTAAAACTTTTTTTAGAACAGTCATCAATCAATACAAGCAGCAAAGAAGATGGGCTTGGGGGTGCGTGGAAATTCCTTATCTTATTTACGGATTTTTGAAAAATAAAAAAATCTCCTTAAGAGAGAAAATTCGTCATACTTTGACTATTTTGGATGGATTTTTGTCTTGGTCGGTTGCTGCCCTCCTTATTTTCTTCCTGGGTTGGCTGCCTTTGATGATCGGCAGCCCTGAATTTCAGACTACTCTGCTTTCTTACAATCTTCCTCGATTAACCAGCAACATTATGACAGTAGCTATGATTGGTATGATAACTTCGGCTACCCTCAGCCTTCTCCTTTTGCCGCCTCGTCCCAAGAAATATGGCCCTTGGAAGAATGCTTCTTTTGTTCTCCAGTGGTTTTTGCTGCCCGTTACTTTGGTTATTTTTGGTGCCCTTCCGGCCTTGGAAGCCCAGGCCAGATTAATGCTGGGAAAATATATGGGCTTCTGGGTAACAGAGAAAACGAGAAAATAACATTACTCCAAGTGCAGTCTTCGCTGAAACTCTTCTAATTTATCCCGCAAAGCCGGGTATTTTTTAAATTGAGGATCTTTTTCCAGAATTTCCTTTGCTTCTTTTCTAGTTTGTTCAACCAGGGAAATGTCTTTTAAAGCAGCCATAGCTATATCTGGGAATCCCCATTGCCTCTGGCCGGATAAGTCGCCGGGCCCCCGGATTTGCAAATCTTTTTCTGCTAAATCAAACCCATTTTCACATCTGATTAGAGCTCTTAACCTTTGATTCGTGGTTTGGGAATAAAAGTCAGTTAAAAGGAAGCAAAAGGACTGTTCTTCTCCTCTTCCTACTCTTCCCCTGAACTGGTGAAGCTGGGCTAAGCCAAACTTGTCTGCTCCCTCAATGACCATTACCGTGGCATTAGGAACGTCAATCCCTACTTCTATTACGGAGGTAGAAACTAAAATATCTGTTTTTCCTTCTTTGAAATCTTTCATAATCTTTTTCTTTTCTTCATTTTTCATTCTGCCGTGCAGCATTACCACTTTGAATTCTGGGAAGATGTGTTTGCTCAATTTTTC
>CAZUVP010000072.1:0-2119 GCA_964623855.1 uncultured Candidatus Saccharibacteria bacterium
ATACAGCCACTCCAACAAAAAGAGCAATCAAAACCCGACTGCCAAACCAGCCGGAGACCTTAGCCCGAGATCTCTCCCAGAGAGCCATAACATAGGCTTCGTATTTCTTGGGAGATAAAAGAGCCACCATTCTTTCTACCCCTTTTTCTTCCAAAGAAAGAAAAAGAGCGATAGACAAGATAAAAATGGTTGAGCCGAGCCCTCCAAAGAAAACAGCCAAAGCTGACAGGATATCAGAAGATGCCTTTTGAAGAACTATCCCTAAAGCTTGGGTGAAATCATCCATACTTTCAAATGCCTCAATCCCCAAACTCTTTAATGGTGGAGCAACCTTTTCAAAATACTGGGGGAAAAGCTGAGAGAACTGTTTAATTTCAGCAATAAACATTGGGGCAGTTAAATAAATAGCTAGCCCCAAAACTCCAAAAACAGCAACATAGATAAAAATTACTGCCAAAGAACGGGGAACCCTTAATCTTTGAAGGAATTTAATTGCCGGATTGAAAAGAACAGAAATAATCAAAGCGAAAATAAACCAAACTAAAATATCCCTAACTAAGTAAAGAATATAAAAAACCAAGAAAGCAAGAGAGATTTTTAGAATTGTTCCCCAAGAAATATCGAGGACTCTGTTTTCTTGCATGTTAAACCTTTAATAACTTTTTAAACTTTTCCTTGTCTTTGAAATGCCCTATTAGGGCAAGGTTTAGCTTTTCTGGCCTGAAAATATCCCTGCCTACCTTTAGAATATCATTAGTAGTAATTTTATCAATTTCCTTGAAGACTTCTTCCGGGGTTAGAATTCTATTCTCCAAAAGTTCCTGGGTGGAGTAAAAAGCGGCTTTAGCGTCAGAAGATTCTAAAGTTAAAGCTAGTTTTCCTTTAGCGTTGTCTTTAGCTTTTTTAAGTTCGGAGTTAGGAATTTTTTTCATGGATATCTTCTTATATTCTTTTAAGATAGTGGAAATGGCTTTTTCTATTTTTGAATTGTCAATTCCGGCCTGAGTGACTAAAAATCCGGTATCAGGATCGCAGTCAACGTTGGTTTTAACATAATAAGCTGCCCCTAATTTTTCTCTTATCTCCATAAATAAACGAGAGCTCATCATCCCTCCTAGAATTATGCCTAAAATTTCTAAAGGAAATCTTAAAGGATGAGAAAGGTTATAAGCTCTAACTCCCAAAGCTAAATGGGTTTGGTCGGTTTTCTTTGGATAAAGAAGGCATTGTGGTGCTTTTTGTTTTTCAATAACAGGAATTTTTGGCTTAAAATCCTCTGTTTTTATTTTAGAGAAATAATTACTTATTTTTTCTAGCAATTCTTTATTGGGAATCCTGCCAGACACACAAACTATGGTGTTTTTAGCAACATACTGAGATTTCATATAATTTATCAGGTCTTCCCTGCTAACGCCTGTCACGCTTTCTTTAGTGCCAGCTACGTCCCAACCAGCCGGCTGGTCTCCGTAAAGAATTTTCTTCCAGAGTTCTCCTATGTATATCATTGGCGTATCCAGATACATATTAATTTCTTCAATAATTACTCCTTTTTCTCTTTCTAATTCTTTCTTGGGCAGTAAACTATTCAGAAAGATATCAGAAACCCAGTCCAAAGCTGTTTCTAAATGGTTGGCAGAAACCTTAGCATAGTAGCCTGTGTATTCTTCGCCGGTAAAAGCATTGAAAATGCCGCCAATCTTATCCAGGGTTTCTGCAACCGCCAACTGGCTGGGCCTTTTTTTAGTTCCTTTGAAATACATGTGTTCCAAAACATGAGAAATACCAGATATTTTCTTTGTTTCATATTTGGAGCCGGTTCCGACCAAAGCCAAAACTGTCACTGCTTGAGAGCTTTTTTGGGGAACAGTTATAACCCTGAGGCCGTTTTTTAGAGTTGTTTTTCTAAACATGCAATAAGGTCTGTTATTTTTATTCTTTTTTGTTTCATTGTGTCGCGGTCGCGCACTGTTACATCATTTTTTTCTAAAGTATCGAAGTCAATGGTAACAGCAAAAAGGGTACCGATTTCATCCTGTCTCCGATACCTCCTGCCAATAGATCCTACTTCATCATACTGGCAAAGAAAATGAGGTTTAAGAAGTTTAAAAACTTCTTTGGC
>CAZUVP010000073.1:0-2040 GCA_964623855.1 uncultured Candidatus Saccharibacteria bacterium
AAATTGGAGAAGATGTAACCCAAAATCTTAAAACAATTGAAAGCATTCCTTTAAAATTGGAAGTTGGAAAGAGCGTGTTGGATAAAACAATTGAAATTAGAGGAGAAGTCTTTATGAAAAAAGATGACTTTGAGAAATTTCGTTCTACCTACGCCAATCCCAGGAATTTAGCTGCAGGATCCATAAGGCAGCTTAATCCTAAGTTGGCAGCCTCTCGTCCCTTAAAGTTCTTGGCTTACGATATAGTTTACGATATGGGTCAAAAGAAGCATTCCGAAGAACACGAGATTCTACCTAAATTAGGATTTAAAACAGAACCTGGTAAGATATGCAAGAATGTATCCGATATAGTAGATTTTTGGCGGGAAATTGCCAAAAAAAGAGAAATTTTACCTTATCAGATTGATGGTGTGGTAATTAGCATAAACGACAATGCTCTTTTTCGAAGATTAGGGGTGGTTGGTAAAAGTCCACGAGGAATAAGAGCATTTAAATTTTCTCCCAAACAAGCCACAACCAAGGTTTTAGATATAAAGGTACAAGTGGGGAGGACCGGAGCCATAACTCCGATTGCCTACTTAAAGCCGGTTGAGGTCGCAGGTGTCACTATCAGCAGGGCTACTTTGCATAATGAAGATGAGATAAAGAGATTGAAGGTCGAGATTGGAGATACAGTGATAGTAGAACGGGCGGGAGATGTTATTCCAGCAGTAGCCAAAGTTCTGCCGGAGTTAAGAACGAGTAAAGAAAAAGAATTTCATTTTCCAAAAACTTGTCCAGTTTGCGAAGCAAAACTAATAAAGCCCAAAAGCGAGGCAATTTGGCGTTGTCCAAATCACAATTGTCCAGCCAGAAAAAGAAAAAAACTGTATTTTTTTGCCTCCAAGAAGGCATTTGATATTGAGGGGCTAGGCCCCAAGATAATTAATCAGCTTTTAGATGAAAAATTAATATCCAACATACCAGACATTTTTGATTTAACAGAAGGAGACTTAGCACCCTTAGAAAGATTTGCTGAGAAAAAAGCCAAAAACATAGTAGAAGCGATACAAGAGAGTAAAAAAATTCCGTTATCCCGATTTATTTATGCTTTGGGCATCCGCCACGTAGGAGAGGAAACAGCCATTGATTTAGCTGATTATTTTGGTGATATTAACAAACTAAAAAAGGCTTCAGAAGAGGAGTTGGAAAAAATACCGGATGTTGGAGAAAAAGTTTCGAAAAGCATCTCTAGCTGGTTCCATTCTAATCAACATCGTAAGTTGATTAAAGGTTTATTGGATGCCGGCGTGGAGATTATTCCTCCAAAGAGAACAGGCAAGAAGTTGAAAGGAAAAACATTTGTTTTAACAGGAAGTTTGGGGTCAACGACCCGTTCAGAGGCTGAAAGAAAAATACGGATGTTGGGTGGCCGTCCTTCAGGTTCTGTATCAAAAAATACAGATTACCTGGTAGCAGGTTTAAATCCTGGCTCCAAATTAGAGGAGGCAAAAAAACTAGGAGTAAAAGTAATTTCAGAAAGAGAATTTCTCAAACTAATCAGCTAAAGTAGAATCTTGAATATTGAATATTGAATGGGAATCCTGAATTAAGAATAAAGAATTCTATATTCCATATTCTCTATTCCCGTTCCATATTCTAGATACTGTATTCTAAATTCATAACAAATTATGTTTTCTAATCTAAAAAAACTTGACTGGGTACTGATTATTGCTGCTGTATTACTTGTTGGGATGGGGCTTTTATCTATCTATAGTTCTTCCCTCGGGGACGGTGACTTTTCTAATTTTAACAAGCAGGCTATTTTTTTTGCCATAGGTATTGCTCTGATGTTCCTTTTAAGTTTTTTTGACTGGAGGATTTTTCAAGAAAATTCTTATTTAATTTTAATCCTTTACTTTCTTTGTTTAGCCGGACTAGCAGGTCTTTTCTTTTTTGCTCCGGAAATCAGAGGAATCAAAAGCTGGTATAAAGTGGGACCTGTTTCAATTGACCCAATAGAGTTTACCAAAATCGTTTTGATAATTATTCTGGCAAAAT
>CAZUVP010000074.1:0-2029 GCA_964623855.1 uncultured Candidatus Saccharibacteria bacterium
GGGATAATGTAGTGTTTTAAATCGTAAACAAAAATTACAATCAGAAAACAAGAAATCACCATCAGAAAACCTGTTTCTGGTGAAAGAGGCTTCGCCTCTGTCATTAGAAGAAAAAGGATGGCAGTGGATATTTCTACTATTGGATATTGCCAAGAAATTTTTTGGCCACAATATCTGCATTTTCCTTTTAGGAAAATGAAACTAAAAACAGGAATTAAATCCTGTAAAGCCAAAGTGTGTTTACAATGAGGACAGAAAGACCTGCCCTTTAAAAAACTGCCTCCTGTCTCCCGCCCAGCTTCGCTGGGCGAGGCTCGCCTCTCTGAGGCGGCTAACCTATAAATAACACAATTTAAAAAGGAACCGACAATTAATCCGAAAAGAAACACAACTATGGGGCAAAATAGGGAATACATTATCCTATTATATCGTTGTTGAGGTAAAACCTCAACAAAAAAGCGGGTAATGCCCGCTTTTTTGTTTTTCTAACCGATTTGTTAATCGCAAGTACCAAATTGGCTGTTCGTCTCAATACTGTGAAGACCTGCAGCTAGGGTACCGGCTCCCGATTCCAGGAAGAAACAAATCTGATAATCGCCGGTTTCAGCAAGAGCATCGCCATCTTCTTGACTGACAGAATACTGGCAAGTGCTACTGGCAGTGTTAGAACACAAAGGTGTACTTCCACCTGGGTCGGTAAAATTAGCAAACTGAACAACTTCACCGGGACCTGTACAAGTTGTTACATTAGCATCAGCTGTGGTACAGTCGGCTAAAGCCGCTGACCCGCCGGTGGATTCCATTTCTAAAATCAAAGCTAACTGTTTTACATCTGACAGCCTCTGAGCGTCTCTGGCTTTAGCCCGAGCTCCTCCCAGAGAAACCAAAACGATTGAGGCTAAAATTCCGATAATGGCAATTACTACCAACAACTCAATTAAGGTAAAACCTTTCTGCTTTTTCATAGTAAATTTTGAATGATAAGTACTAAAATTTAGTTAAACTCGACCTTTCTGAATTTCAAAGGGAATGTTCAATCTTTGCTTATTATATCACAGAAAAATTAGGGTCAAGCTGTGGAAAACTAAAAGGTAACCATCCTGTAAAGAGGCATCAAAATAGAAAGCATAAGGCCTGCCACTACCAGTCCCAAAAAAACAATCAATGCCGGCTCTATTATACTTAAAACATTCTCTGTTTTTCTATCTATTTCCTTGCGATAAAAATTAACAATATTCATTAAGGTTGTATCCAGGCTTCCTGTCCTCTCTCCCACTAAAACCATTTGGGTAAAGACCGGGGGAAAAAGTTCGGGAGAGCGACTCAAGACAACAGAAATCGGCTCTCCCCGTTTTACTTCTTCTTTGGCCTCATGAATAACTGTTTTATAAGCATTATTGCCAATGATATCAGCCACTGTGTCTAATGCCTTGGTAATGGGAAGGCCGCCGGCAATCAAAGTAGAAAGATTTTCAGCAAACCTGGTAACAAAAATCATTTTCAAAAGACCTCCCAAAAAGGGCAATTTAAGAGAATACCTGTCGAAAAATTTTCTCCCACTTTCGGTCAAATAATATCTAAAGGAGGCAATTATTATTAAGATTATTGCCACAAACATTAATAAACCCCAGCTTCTGAAGAAATCTGCCATCCCTATAACAAATTTCGTCAAGGGAGGCAGGGGCATTCCGGTTCCTTTCAAGACCTCAGACAAGTGAGGAATAACAAAAAATATCAACATTGCCAAAACAAGAATAACCACCAACATAATTAGAGCAGGATAAATTAGAGCTCCTTTGGTCCTGGCTTCCAAGTGGTATTCTCTTTCCACATGGTCAGCCAAATAGTCCAGGACTTCAGCCAGTTTTCCGGAAACCTCCCCCGAACGAACCATAGCAATATAAAAAAAAGAGAAGACATCGGGATATTGAGAAAGAGTCTTAGAAAAAGGAGTGCCAGCCTCCACATCTTCTGAAATTTTTATAATCTTTTCCCGAAAATTTGGATTTTTGGCTTGAGTAGACAAAAC
>CAZUVP010000075.1:0-1970 GCA_964623855.1 uncultured Candidatus Saccharibacteria bacterium
TTTGACATAAACTGTTTTTTATTGTAAAGTAAAAAAACAAATTATGCAAGATATATTCTTAATTCAAGGCGGAACGCCTCTTTCAGGAGAGGTGGAAATTTCAGGATATAAAAATGCAGCAGGTGCCTGTCTGGCTGCTGTTTTACTTTCCAAAGAACCTTCAATAATTGACAACCTCCCCTTGGTTTCTGATGTTACAGACCAAATTGAGATTTTAAAACAAATGGGGGCAGAAGTAGAATGGTTATCCGACAGAAAAGTTAAAATAGACCCCGCCAATATTAATCCCGACAAAA
Source organism: uncultured Candidatus Saccharibacteria bacterium (assembly GCA_964623855.1). Taxonomy (GTDB): domain Bacteria; phylum Patescibacteriota; class Minisyncoccia; order Minisyncoccales; family RBG-13-42-11; genus CAZUVP01. The sequence continues at coordinate 297 of CAZUVP010000075.1, forward strand.
TCCCCACCAATCTCTTTGAGAAGATGCGAGTTTCCGTTTTATTAGTAGGACCTCTTCTGGCCAGATTCAAAAAATTCAAAGTCCCCCATCCTGGCGGAGATAGAATTGGCATTAGACCGATTTATACCCACATTAAGGCTTTTGAAGATTTCGGAGTAAAAATTGAGGAAAAAGACGGGTTTTATCATTTTAAAGTGCCGGAAAACCTAGAAGGGAAAAGAGTTATCTTGAAAGAGTTTTCGGTAACGGCTACCGAAAACCTAATGATGTTAGCTGCCTTAACTAAAGGAAAAACTAAGATTGAGTTGGCGGCTGCTGAACCCCAAGTGCAAGATTTGGGAATTATGCTAGCTAAAATGGGAGCAGAAGTTGAAGGAATAGGAACCCATACCATAACGATTAAGGGAAAAGATAATTTAAACGGTACCGAATTCAAGATTTGTCCTGACCTTTTGGAAGCAGGAACTTTTTTAATTGCTTTTGCCTTAACTGGCGGCCAAGGAAAAATAAAAAACGTAAATCCTGACCATTTAATAATGTTTCTGGAGAAAATGGCGGAAATTGGGGTTAATTTTGAAACCACTAACAATGAAATATTAGTTAAGCCATCAAACAACTTTAAAGCAACCAAAATTCAGGTTCTTCCCTACCCCGGATTCCCTACTGACCTCCAGCCCCAGATATCTGTTTTGTTAACTCAAGCTGAAGGAAAAAGCTTAATCCATGAGCCTTTGTATGAGAACCGCTTTCAATATTTGCAGGAATTGAGAAAAATGGGGGCAGATATTGAAATAACCGACCCCCATCGGGCTCTTATTTTTGGAAAAAGAGAATTAGTCGGCAATAAACTTAATGCTTTAGATATTAGGTCGGGAGCTGCCCTGATTTTAGCCGGCTTAGTTTCCAAAGAAAAAACTCTAATCGAAAAAATCTCTCAAATTGAGAGAGGATACGAAAAAATAGAAGAAAAATTAAGAAAGCTTGGAGCTCAAATCGAACGAATCTAAATTGAGTTTTAGATACTTTTTTGGAATGACCTTTTTGAGGGCTTTTTTTATTGAGTCGGGCTTTAGAGGAATCAAGTTTTTGAAAGCAGCTAAACTTATCAAATAGACACCAGCTACCACATTAGTACCAAGCCTTTCTTTGGTGACATCGGCAGCTGGCACAATTGAAATATTTTTACTAATCTTTTTCAGATTCTTTATAATTTCTTTTTCAGACAAAGACTTTTTTAGAGGAATGGGAACAATGTATTTATTAATCAGAAAGTTTGTCTTCTTATTGGCAAAATAAACTCCCTTTAAAGCTTCCTGCATTTCTAAACTCAAAACCAAATCTGCTTTTCCTTGAGCTATCATGGGGGAATAAATTTCTTTGCCAAAGCGAATATGAACCTCAACCGAACCACCTCTTTGAGACAAACCATGAAGCTCAGAAGTTCTAATTTCCTTTCCTTCTGAAAAAGCGGCTTCCGAAACGACCCGTAAAAGGGTGATCAACCCCTGTCCCCCGGTTCCTGCAATCACCATATTAAACTGTTCCTGTTTCTTTGGCATACTTTTACTTTTTAGCGACAAATATACATGGATGGCGAGCAATAATAACTGAAACCTCTTTTTTAGTTAAAAATACTTTTATTGTTTTTATAAAATCTTTTTGCTGAGCAGGATC
>CAZUVP010000076.1:0-1924 GCA_964623855.1 uncultured Candidatus Saccharibacteria bacterium
ATTTCTCTCGGTTAGAAACCCGACTTTTCTCAATTCCTTTTTCCAAAAGGTCAATAGTGAGGTCTAATTCCTTAGAGGATGGAAAATAAGGAGTGCCGTCTTTACCGCCATGGGCGAAAGAATAGCGAGCTGGATCCTCATATGAGGGATTGGCTCCGTAGATCAATTCAGAAACCAAAGAAAGCGCCCTGATGGTTTTAGGCCCTATTCCTTTTAGAGCTAAAAGGCTTTCAAAATCTTTAGGATTATTTGAATTGGCAAGAAAAATAGTTTTCTCTAACCTTTTCAAATCAAACTTCTCCTCTACCACCGGATGCCAATGAAACTCTTTATTAGCTAAACTCACAGTAGTGAGATTTTTTGATTTCTTTTTTTGGATTAGTCCTAAATCTTTCAAAAATTTTTCCGGTTCTTCTTTAACTAAACCTGCTGAAATATTTCGATTGCTCCTGCTTTTTTTATCGGTCAAATTAAGTGGTTTTACTTTAGCGCCGGATATGATACCAGAATGTGGTTCCTCAATAAAATTTTTTATCCCAGAAGATAACCAGTGATAACGTCTGGCAGTCTGGTTCTCTGTGTTCATCCCTTGCTGGATAACCGCCCAATTGCCTGATTTGGTAAACAAAAAATTGTGCTGGTAAATCTGGTAGTTATCCTGAATAAGAGAAGAGTCGGTCTTCGCTGCCATTTTGGAGGCATAAATTAATTTCGGAGAAAAAGCGAACCCCCTGGAAAGACCGTAGGCTTCAATTTCTTCCGGTGTCTTCCTGGAAACTCTTTTTCCTCCACAGACATAAATACCGAGATAATCTTGAATGTCAAAAAGCCCTTCTTTCAGAGCGCCGAGAGTGGTGGCGGTAAGACCCGAACTATTCCAGTCAAAACCTAAAACGCAGCCTAAGCTTTGGAACCAAACCGGGTCTGAAAAGCGCTTCAAAAACTCCTCCGGACCATATTCTTCAACAATGGCCATGGCAATGCCTCTCCCTAGCCTCTTCATTCTTTCAAACAGCCAACGAGGACAACGGCCATAATCTAAAGGAACTGTAGCTGTTCCTGTTTTCATGATTCTATTCTAATCCTTCAAAATAATCCGGACAAGCAAAAAAGCCGCTTTGGGCGACCGATTCTAAGCGAGGTTTAGCCTGCCTGCGCAGGCAGGCCTCTTTCATTGACTGGCTGGCTTTGAATCCTTTTTTGTCTCTGGAAATAATTTTTGATAGAGTTCTTGAATTTTCTTTTTTTGCTCTTTGATATTCAAAACTTCTCGGCGAATCCGGGATTTTTCTTGACGAATATGTTTTCTTAATGATTTTGGTATTCTTTTTTTCATCTATTCTCCTTTTATTACTGCTAACGGCTTTAACCTAACCACTTTCTTTGACAGGCCGGCTTCGTGAACGACCTAGACCACGCTATCTACGTCTTTATAGGCAATAGGCACTTCTTCAGCAATGCCTCTCAAGTTCTGACATTTTATAATTATGCCTTTTGATTCTAATCTTTTTACCACTTCTTGTCCAGAGACCCGCCTGGTAGCTTTTTTCTGGACATTGCCCTTCCTACTCCGTGGTTTGTCGAAAAGAAACTGTCTTTTCCTTCTTCTGTTCCCACTAAAACACAGAAGGCAGTACCCATGGAGCCGGGAATCAGGACTGGCGGGCCAGGAAAAGCCCGCGTAGCGTCCTTGCGATGGAGACAGATCTCAGTTTCCTTTTCTGCAACTTCATGTTTTTCAATTTTGGCGATATTGTGAGCGGCATCAAGCATTTTCTCTGAAGTGTAAAACCGAGCCGGTACTCTCATATCTTTCCTAAAACTCTTGGAAATCTCCCAGAACCAATCAGATATCTTTTTAATATCTTCTTTTTTCATAAATTTCTTAACTCTTCCTGGACAATTTCTGTTTCCTTCCAAGGTA
>CAZUVP010000077.1:0-1879 GCA_964623855.1 uncultured Candidatus Saccharibacteria bacterium
GCCAGATTCATCTATCACATACCATTTTCTCTTCATTTCCGACCAAACCATAGGATTCCCCAAATAGTAGGGCTTTTTAACAATCTCTTTTGGTTTTAGTCTTCCCAATTCCAGCCATCTCTTAAACACAGTTTCAATGGTGTAGTCCAAATCCCGGGATTTGGCCCAGTCAGCTACAATATTAATGGCTTCTTTGGCTTTTTTCAGGGAGCCGGCCAGTTCCAAAAGCTGTTTTGCGGGCCTGGTAAATCTTGAATAAATTATCTTTTTCTTTTTAGCATCTTTTTTTATCTGTTCCAAGGCTAGCCCTTTTGTATAGAAATAATGATTAACAATCTCCTGAATATCAGTTTCTTTCCTTATTTCCTTTTCTGTCTTTTTTTTATTCATATTTTTCTACTGTGAAACTGTAAATGTAAACTTTCTCTTTCGCAGGATCAATTTCTCCTTTCTGACAGGCAATTAAGAATTGTTTTTCAACGTTATCTATGCCGGGCAGATCCGGAAGGAGGAGCCCTGATTTAAAGGGAACATTGTTGTCAAAAACTACATCTTCGTCAGGATAGGCAAAAGGAGCTGTTTTTACAATTATACCAAACTTCTTGGGATTTAATTCTTTAATATTCTTTACCGGCTTGGGATAACTCAGAATATATACTGTATAAGAGAGATGGGGGAGATCTTCTTTTTTAATTGAGTTAAAACGATAATCTTCGGTAGCAGCAGCCACAGCATTGCGAATTATTTCTTCTGCAATATTTATTCTGGTAGGCAGATAAGTTCCAATGCAGCCCCGCAGCTCTCCCTTTTTCTCAATAGTAACAAAAGTGCCAGCTTTGCGGGCTAAAAGGTGTTTGGGCAAGTTCTCTGCAGGAGAAATAATCTTTTCTTTCTTTATATAATTTTCCACCGCCTCTTTGGCTAATTCGACATAAGGACTCATTGTTTTTTCCAGTTAATACCTTTTTGCTTTAGATGAAGTAAGCGAGGATAGCCCATAAGCTTTAAGACTTGGTATTTAACGTTAAGATTGTCCAGAAACTTCTGACAGGCCTGTCGGGTTTTCTTAACCCCGCCAAGATCTTTTTTCGCCTCCACTTCAATAAAATTTCCAAGACCTTTAACCTGGTCTAAAACCACCTCGAAATCACCGCAGTCAAAGTACTTTCTTGTTTTGACGACCGTTACCTTGGGGATCAAACCTATCTTTTGAAATATACTCTCTGCCATTTTGGGTTCGCCAACTAGAGTTTCATATTCGTTGGCAGCAACCAATTTAAGGTTCCTGTCAAAACGGACAAAGGAATAGTTGATATGGCTTTTATCTTTTTCGTATCTGACACGAATATATTCTACCGGCGGATCTATTTTAAAATAATCCTTATGGGAAGGGACAAAATATTTATCAACCTGTTTTCTGGCTTTAAGATATTTACCGACTTTCTTTAACTTTTTTTCTGCTTCTTTTGGATTTTTGATTATTGCCTGTATTTCAACTTCTTGTTTCATAATTTAGCTATTTCTTTGACCCTTTCTACTTCTTTTTTGACTATTTCACTATCATACTCACCAGAATGAGCTGGAGCTCCTTTATAAATTGGTTTCTTTTGGTCTAGGTGTAAATTCATAATCAAATTTTCACCTTCAGTTTTCAAATAGAGATGAAATCTCGGGAAACCTCTTGGCGGCCGGACAAAAACGAGGTCTGATGTGTCTACGTCTTCTCTCTGAAAGTGATAGCCCGCTTTACGCATCAAACTGTGTATATTATCTTTAATTGGTCCCTCCAGTATAAATTTCATCCTCGTCGCCCTAGTTTAAAGTTAACTACTAAATATCCTACCCCGAACGGGTATTCGTAGGAAAGGACTTCCGGCTG
>CAZUVP010000078.1:0-1804 GCA_964623855.1 uncultured Candidatus Saccharibacteria bacterium
GAGATTAAACCCCATGTTACCATTTTATCGCTTGTTGTTTTGGGGATTGCGGTTTTGGTTCTTTGGGCTCACCGGACCAACTGGAAACGACTCTATCACGGTACAGAAAGAGTACTGGAATCAGAGTGGGAGAAAGAATAAAAACAATAAGAACAAAAAACAAAGGGTCGCCGAAAATATCGACGACCCGCTTGTTTTAGTTCAGCTTTTTCAATTCTTCCAGAACATCATCTGGTATCATGGGCCTTTCGCCTTTTGGCGTTCTTCCAGGATACCGCCAGGTAGAAATTACTTTAATCCCGCCTGCGCAGGCAGGCCCTTTTGGCCTTTTTAATATTATATACATCATCCAGACCTCAGTCGGGTGTTTTTTTGTGCCTGTAATCTGCATGTTGGCAAAGGTGCCTGGTGCTATCCCCTCTTCTTTCCTGTCAGGTTTCCTCAGAATACTCAATACCCTCTTTTCTGAAAAGCGGTACTGCCGCATCTTGGCTTTTGAGTGCTGAGTCCAGATTATTTTTCTGTCATTATCTGGCAATTTCAACAACATTTATTTAATGTCGTAGGTAATGGATACTGTCACTTCAATCTTGCTTTCTCCTGTTTCTATCTGCGGCTCTCCGCCACCACCTATACCTGTAGCTTCAGCTTTTTCCAAGGCGTAGTAGACAGGAGAAACGCTGCCTTCGCTGAAATTGCTTATCCTCACCAGCTTCACTTCCAGTTGACCGGCTAACTCTTCTGCCTTTGTTTTGGCTTTTGAAATTGCTTCTTCTCTGGCCTGTTTCTTTAGTTCGTCCTGGTCATCAATAGTAAACTGCAAATTGCCAATTTGATTTGCCCCGGAATCAGTGGCTTTCTGGATAATTTGGCCAACCTTCTCCAAGTCGCGAATCTTTATCTGCAAAGACTGGCTCACTTCGTAACCGACTAAAATTCTTTCCCCCGTCGGATAATACTCGCTCGCTTCATGCCATTCATAGCGGGGATAAATATTAAAGCTGGTGGTTTTCAAGTCTTTTTCTTCCACTCCTTCCTCTTTCATAGCTTCAATTACCTTGTTCATTTTTTCAGTGTTGGCGCTCAAAGCTTCAGCCACGGTTTCGGCTTCTTCAACCACGGAGGCTGTGGTAATGGCCAAATCGGGCTTGGCGTAAACGGTTCCTGTCTCTGTAACAGTTATCGTGTTTTCCGCTTCATTCCATTTGCTCTGGATATCAAAAACAGTAGAAATAACTCCGGCAATCAAAAATAAACTTAAGATTCCCGCCAAAACATGTATAGAATTTGCTAAATTTTTATTGGATTCAAACATATAAACTATAAAGTATAAATTACTCCGACCTTTGAGTCTCTCTTCTCATATTTTAATTGTAGCATTTCTTCGCAAACAACCAAAAAGCACGATCCGAAAGTTTTATAATATTATTTATGGACCGTGCTTTGGGAGAAGATTCTCCTGAATACCGCCGCCTCGAGCAAGAACTTTTTCTTTGAGTCGGGAATCTTTCTTAGCGATGCTAATGGCTATCGCTTTTGCCTGGCTCCCCTCTTTTCTTATCAGGATGGAAAATTGCCCCGTCGGGATGAAATCAATGATTTCTTTATTGTCGGGCATTGCCCAAGGTTCTTTGCCCAGAAGAATGTAGAAGAATCGAAAGTGTGGTTTTTTTATTTCTATCCTTTTCCTTTCCAATCCTTCACCTCCTTTCGCTGCCTAAATTATACCAATCAATTCATAAAAAGTCAAGCTATATATCGTAGCGAATCTCAAAAGAATCAAACTCTCCCTTGTAATCTTCCC
>CAZUVP010000079.1:0-1803 GCA_964623855.1 uncultured Candidatus Saccharibacteria bacterium
AGAAATCTGTGGTTAAAAGAAACCTCGCAGGGCTTCCCTTCCACTTTTCCTTTCAAAAAACTTTGGTGCTCGCCAACATCGGGGTTTTGGCTGGATAAATCCAATTGATTCTTTTTGGGGTCAATTTTTAATTTGATTTCGTGAATTTTACCGCTGAAAAGAGACGCTAACTTCACCTGATTAATAAATTCTTGGGCCCGCAAGCTGATACTAGTCTCATGTTTTTTAGGAATAATTTCTTGGTAATTAGGGTAATCGCCCTCAATCAACCGAGAGGTGAGCTGAACCTGGGGGTGGGGAGTTTCTGGGGAAGGTATTTCAAACATGACTTGGTTCGGTGAAAAATAAATTACCAAGTTGCCATCCTTTTCGCCAAAAATATTAATAACTTCTTTGGCTGCCCTTTGGGGAAGGATCAAAGAATAATCTTTTTGGATATTACCTAGTCCTGATTCTAAATAAAGTTTTTTCTCGCCCAAACGAAAGCTATCGGTAGCAACTATAGTAATTAATTCTTTCCGAAAAATAAAATAGACACCGGATATCTCTGGTTTAGTGGAAGAAATACTGGCAATATCAACTACTTGGCTTAAATTTTGGCAGAATAATTTACTTGGTATGGCGATACTTTCTTCTGTGGGAACTTTAGGGATGATCGGAAATTCTTCTGAAGAGAATCCTTTTATTGAAGTTTTATAATTTTCACAATCAATTTTTAAAATTAGATCTTTCAGACTTAAATTTATTAGCTTATTAGGAAGGAAATTAATAAAACTTGATAATACTCGAGCGGGTACAGCTATTTTCCCTTCTTTTTCAGTTTTAACCAAAGTCCACCATTTTATACCTACCTCTAAATCGGTAGTGGTTAAGTTTAAAAAGTTCTTCTCAACGTTTATTAAAATATTATTCAAAATCGGTAAATTTAAGGATTTAGCAGAAATTCTTTCAACAACACTAATACCGTCTTTTAATTTATCTTTTAATATTATTGTTTTCATTGGTGTGGATTAACTTTAATTTTATCAAGTTTGTTCTGGATATTCTCTCTGGACAAAGAACGGGAAGAAAAGAGGAAAACTTCTCTTTCTTAATTTATCCACTATAAATCCGCTGTTTTATCAACCCGATTTCATTAGAAAGGTTTTCGTCTTCATCCAGTTCCTTCACAACTTTTTCACAGGAGTGGATGGCAGTAGTATGGTCCTTTCCCCCGAACTTTCTTCCGATAAAAGGATAAGAGCTTTTTAATTCTCCCCTTAGTAAAAACATAGCTATTTGTCGGGGCCTGACTATCTCTTTTTTTCTAGAGGAGGAGATTAAATCTTTTTCTTTTAAGTCGTAAAATTCAGCTACTATCTGGATTATTTTTTTAGGGCTGGCCACTCTATTTGGAGACAAAAGCAGGCTTTTTAATAATGCTTTTGAGGATTCTAAAGTGGGGGCTTGGTTGTTAATTTTTTGGTAAGCCACCAACCTGTTTAAAGCTCCTTCCAGCTCTCTGATGTTTTTTTGGATATTAGTGGCGATATAATCTGTAATTTCATCTGGAAAACCAACCCCCTTTTCCTGGCATTTAGCTTTCAAAATGGCGATTCGGGTTTCGTAGTCAGGATAACTAATATCTCCTATCATTCCGCCCTCAAAGCGGGACCTTAACCTTTCGGCTAAGGCCGGGATTGCCTTTGGCGGCCGGTCGGAGGAAAGAATAATTTGCTTATTACTTTCATACAAACTATTAAAGGTGTGGAAGAATTCCTCTTGGGTTTTTTCTTTACCGGCTAAAAACTGGACATCATCTAA
>CAZUVP010000080.1:0-1797 GCA_964623855.1 uncultured Candidatus Saccharibacteria bacterium
ACAGAAATAACAAAAGAAGTAAGAAAAGTTGCATTTTCCGGCAAGGGAAGGGAGATTTTGGGTGACGTAATCAATAGACCCGAAGACGTTGAAATTGGGGTTGATAGGGTAGGCGAGGAGATTTTGAAAAATCTGCTAAATAAATACAAGATAAAAGCAACTGTTTATTCAGAGCCCGATGGCAGAGATATAAAGACCGGGAAAAACTCCGAAGTTTACGGCTCCATTGATCCCTTTGACGGATCAGTGCTTTATTTAAGGGGATTTGAACACAACTGGTATAGTGTTTTGAGTTTTTTTGATATGAAAAGAAAGCCCATTTGCGGCGGGGTTGCCGATATCTTAAATGAGAAACTTTTTATTTCCGACGGCAATAAAAACTACGTATTTGACTTTAAAACAGGCAAAAAGAAGGCTATTTCACCTTCAAAAGGCAAGAGCCTTACCGAGCCAATTGTTCTGGCGAGTTATGTGATGAGTTCTCAATACTCTACTAAGTTTTTGGATATCTTCGGGGATTTATTAAAGAATATGCATTCCAAATCTTTACTTTATCCCCAAGGAGGGTCTTTTATCTACGCCTTTTTGGCGGCCGGTCTAGTTGACGCTTATGTAATGTTTGACGAACCACGTTCGGAAATAGATCCTGGATTTCTCATTGCAAAAAAAGCTGGCTGTCCGGTTGTTACCATTGACGTTGACGGAAGCTACAAGGACTACGAATTTTTGCCCGGGCGCCAGCACGATAAAGTAGACTTACTAATTGCTGCCTCTAAACCTCAACTTAGAGATAAATTAATAGAATACTATATTAAAAAGTATGACGAAAAATACTCTTTTTAAATACAGGCCGGTTATCGGCGAAAGATTAATCCAAAAGTTCATTAACGGCGTGGGGAAAGACGTTAAAAAATACTTCGGCAAAGACAAAGGATGTATTATCGGATTAAAGGATGAAGGAGTCTTTTATGGAGAAGCTCTTTACCAGTGGTTAAAGAACAAGAACCTGTCCTTTACTATTATGGATGATGATGGAATTGGTTTGGAAGAAGAGAAGTTAAGGGGAAGGAGGGTTTTGGTGGCGGATAACGATATTATAAGCGGAAAAGGGTACAAGAAAGTGATGGAAACCATAAGAACAAGGAAAGAAAGATTGAAGATTAGAGATATAAAATATGCCGTTTTGAGAGACAGAGTTGACTTGGCTGATTTCGCTGTCGAGAGCTACACCGTTTTTGCCCCTTGGAGTTTGAATCAATTAGACGGATTAGATCTGGAAATTATTAAAATTCTCTCTCAGGACGGAAGAAAGCCTTTTGTTGAAATCGCCAAAAAAACAGGGCTTAGCCCGGTAGGAGTGAAAAATAGGGTGGAAAAGTTAATAGCTCAGGGCGTATTGAAGATCCAAGGAGGATTAAGGATTGACACTTTTAACTCGATATCCGCCTACATCGGAATTGAGGCGGAAAGGAAAACAGTTGCTAGTTTGGTGGAAAAACTGGAGAAGTCTCCTTTGGTTTATCATATGGTTAAAACCTCGGGAGGATATAATTTGATAATTGACATTATTGCTTCCAACATGACTCAAGTGGAAAGATTCATCACAAAAGAGATAAGGTCAAATAGCGGCGTCAAACGCATTGAGGTTAATATTGGTGAGCTACCGGTAGTCCCTAAGGTTTGGAGTCCTCCAATTAGTTAATAATTTCTCTTAAATCATACCCTCTTAACAGGGTTTCTGGCTGTAATAGAATAAGCTATAATTCGTCTTAACTTTAGAAAACAAAGCAAAATACC
>CAZUVP010000081.1:0-1721 GCA_964623855.1 uncultured Candidatus Saccharibacteria bacterium
CTTCATCATACTGGCAAAGAAAATGAGGTTTAAGAAGTTTAAAAACTTCTTTGGCTTTTTTTACCAACTCTGGTTTGTTTTTTACCAAGGGCAGGACTGCTATCTGAATAGGAGCTATTTTTTTATCAAATTTCAAAACAGTTTCAACTTTTTTAACGGCTTCTGTGGTTTTTGTTCTTCCTCCTTTGATTTCTGTGTAAGCATCAATTAAAACTGCCAAGACCGCTCTTTCCAAGCCCATTGTCGGTTCAATAACGTATGGGTAGTATTTCTTTTTCTTTTCTTCGTCAGAATATTTTAGGTCTTCGCCAGAAAACTGGCTGTGCCTTTTTAGGTCATAATCTGTCCTGTTGGCTACCCCGGCTAACTCCGACCAGCCAAAAGGAAACTTGTACTCAATGTCAACTGTTCTTTTTGAATAGTGAGCAAGGGATTTTTTAGGATGCTCGTAAAGCCGCAGGTTTTCTTTTTTAATTCCCAAATCCAAAAAGAATTTCTCCCATTCTTTCAGCCAGAAATCAAACCATTTCTCATCATTGCCAGGTTTTACAAAGTACTCAATCTCGGCAATATCAAACTCCCTGGAGCGGAAAGTAAAATTACCAGTAGTCACTTCATTCCTAAAACAGCGACCAGTTTGAGCAATCCCAAAAGGGAGCTTTAAACGCATTGTTTCCTGGACTGTTCTGAAATCAGTAAACATTGACTGGGCGGTTTCCGGCCGTAAGTAAGAAGGGCTTGCTTCATCTTCTACCGGCCCTAAAAAAGTTTTAAACATCAAATTAAACTGTTTAGGAGGAGTAAATTCTTTGCCGCCGCATTGGGGACATATTTTTTTAACAAGATGGTTCGCCCTAAAACGGGAGTGGCATTTTTTACACTCAATTAGGGGGTCTGTAAAGCTTTCTAAATGGCCCGAAGCTTCCCAGATTTTGGGATGCATAATGACGGTACCGTCAATAAGAACAACATCTTCCTTCTCTTGGACAAATTTTTTGAGCCATAAGTCTCTAATATTATTTTTCAAAAGTGAACCTAAGGGACCGTAATCCCACAAAGCTTCCACTCCACCATAAATCTCAGAAGAAGGGAAAATAAACCCTCTTCTTTTACATAGCGATACAATTTTTTGCATTAAATCTTGCATATTATTGTACTACTCCTTGTGCTGTTGAAACAGTATCGTCATCCGGCAAAGTGGTATTAATGGCGCTACTGGTAGCAGAAAGTGTTTCTTTTGTCCATTGATCCTCACCTGTCATTATGGCTTTTCTAATAAGGTCCGGGGTTTCCCCTTTCTGGCTGGCATCCGGTGTAAAGGAGACCTGAAAGGAGAGATTGGGAGCAGGATTTAAAATGCCTTGGGCTGCCAGAAGATCTCCAATCTTCCAAACCAATTCCCTGGAAGCAGAATCAAACGTGAACTTTTCTTCCTGCTCTTCTGGGAAAATTTCTCCTGTTAGTTTTACGTTCTGGGGCAAAACTGCTTTTACGGTTGCATCTTTTACTTCGTTATAGAAGTTCTGCAGTTGCCACATAATTGTATAGGTGGTGCTTTCGCCAATTTTGGGAGGGATGGGACCTGAGTTGCTAAAAACTTCTTCTTGAAAGAATCCCTGTTGGACTATTTCCAGTTTGGAGCTAACTCTATTTATAAACTCTTCTCTATTTTGGCTTAGATAAACTTTTGTTTTAATTTCTGGATTTTTATCATCCAAAGT
>CAZUVP010000082.1:0-1721 GCA_964623855.1 uncultured Candidatus Saccharibacteria bacterium
TTTGATAGATGAAAAATTGCCTGGTTTTCTGGGACAAACTTACGAGGAGATATTAAATATCGGCATTTGAAATATCCTGACTTGGGAGTTATCCAGGTCTGTTTTTGTTTGTGATGGGAAGTTTTGATTTTTTTAGAATTTTTTGTATAATAGCAAAATGACAAAAAAGCTTCTCCTTTTTCTTTCTTTTTTTGTTTTGTTATTTGGCGGTTTTAATTTTGCTTCAGCTCAGGAAGGGGCGGATGTTTATTTTTTTTATAGTTCAATTTGCTCTCATTGTGCCGAAGAAAATGTTTTTCTTGATGAACTCAAGGACAAATATCCTGAAATTAAAATAAATAAATTTGAGGTTTTTTATTCTTCGGAAAATCATGAAGTCCTGAGAAATTTTTATCAAGAATATGAAGTACCAGAAACCCTGTGGGGTCTGGTTCCGGCAACCTTTACGCCGGAAAAATATTTCGTTGGGTTTGATGAGAAAATTGCTGCAGAAATAGAGAGCTGTCTTGAAGAATGTATAAGACCAGAGAAAGATGAGGTTTCTCTTGTAAATACGTCTATTATAGAGAAAAAGATCAAAATTCCTTTCCTGGGAGAAGTGGAGATATCTAATTTTTCTTTCCCCATGATGGCAATCGCTCTGGGGGCTCTGGATGGATTTAATGTCTGCTCTCTGGGGGCTTTAATGTTGGTTTTAAGTTTAGTACTGGCTCTTAACTCAAGAAAAAAGATTTTAATTTTTGGAGGGATTTTCCTTATCACAACAGCCCTTGCTTATGGGCTCTTGATAATTTTCTGGTATAAACTCTTTGAATTCATAGCCGCTTACCTGAAAACGATGGAAATTTTAATAGGGGTTTTAGGGATAGGGGGCGGAATCTTTTTTCTGAGACAGTTTATAAAGCTAAGAAAAAGGGGACCAGTTTGTGAACAAGAAATCGGAAGCAGTATAGCTTCAAAATTCTCAACAAAGATACAAAATCTTTTAAAAGAAAATTCAGTTTCCAGTTTTTTTATTACTATTGGATTAATTCTCTCTTTTGCTTTTGTAATTACCGTAGTAGAATTTCCTTGTTCGGCCGTGGTTCCCGTTGCCTTTGCCGCTGTCTTGGCAGAAGCGGGGCTTCCTACTTTCCAATATCTTCTCTATATCTCTATTTTTATCCTATTTTATCTATTAGACGAGATAATTGTGTTTCTAATAGCGTTCTTTTCCAGTAAGATATGGTTAGGATCCCCCAAGATTTTTAAATGGATTATTTTATTGGAATCTGCTATTTTATTTTTCCTTGGATTTTATTACCTTATTTCTTAAGAAAAGATGACAGGAGACCTGGAAAAAATCAAAGAAGAAGTTCTAAAATGTCAGAAATGTCCTCTTTATCAAGAACGAATCAAAAACGGGTTTTACCCGGTTGTCGGCGAGGGAAATCCTCAGGCGGAGATAGTCTTTATCGGCGAGGCTCCAGGCCTGAACGAGGCCAAAACCGGTCGGCCCTTTTGCGGTGCAGCCGGCAAGATACTTGATGAATTATTGGAGTCATCGGGGATTAAAAGGGAAGAGGTTTACATTGCCAACATTTTAAAAGACAGGCCGCCGGAAAATCGCAATCCTCAGAAAGAAGAAATAGAGGCTTGTGTTCCTTATTTGGACCGACAAATTGAAATTATCAAGCCTAAACTAATCTGTACCCTGGGAAATTTTTCCACAGGGTATATTA
>CAZUVP010000083.1:0-1703 GCA_964623855.1 uncultured Candidatus Saccharibacteria bacterium
GCCATATTTCAGAATTCGGGACGAAAATAAAAATGGAAACTGCCTTAAAAATTGGTGAGAAACACAATTTTCAAATTCTATCTATTGATCCTCAAGAGCATCGAATGAGTTTGAAGTTGGTTGAGGAAAACAGTTAATGAAGAATTTAATTAAGAACTTTATATTCATCCTTCTCATTTTTTTGGTGATATCGGGTATTTTTACCTTGTTTTCTCAACCTTCGGAAGAAGAAAAAACTCTTTCTCTGACTCAATTGGTTGAAGAAATCAATCAAGGAAAAATTAAAAAAATATTAATAGCTGATAACGACCTCTCTGTAATTTATCAAGACGACACTAAAGCTGTTTCCAGAAAAGAGTCAGAAACCGCTCTTTCTCAATCTTTAATTAATTACGGAATAGACAAAGATAAACTAAAAGAGATTGAAGTGGAAACCGAAAAGACAGAAAATGTTTTTACTTGGCTGGGCCCCTTATTGCTGGCTTTTTTCCCTCTTCTCTTGTTTGGTTTGTTCTTTTTTATGATTTTCCGCCAGGCCAAAACAGGCGCCATGCAAGCCTTTGATTTTACCAAAGCCAAAGCCAGATTGTTCGGAGCCGAAGGTCATCCTAAAGAAAAAATTACTTTCAAGGATGTGGCTGGCTTAAAAGAATCAAAGGCAGAACTATTGGAAGTTGTAGAATTTTTAAAAAGTCCAAAAAAGTTCTTACAGATGGGAGCTAGAATCCCCAGGGGAGTTCTTTTAATGGGACCTCCCGGGACTGGGAAAACACTACTGGCGAGAGCCGTGGCTGGCGAAGCCAGCGTTCCCTTTTTTCATATCTCAGGGTCTGAATTTGTAGAGATGTTTGTTGGAGTGGGAGCTGGCAGAGTTAGAGATTTATTCTCTACAGCCAAAAAGGCGTCTCCTGCCATAATCTTTATTGACGAACTTGACGCCATAGGCCGCCACAGAGGAGCCGGACTGGGAGGCGGACACGACGAAAGAGAACAAACTTTAAACCAGATTCTGGTGGAAATGGACGGTTTTGAAAGAGACACCAATGTTATTGTTATTGCTGCCACCAACCGGCCAGACGTTTTAGACCCTGCCCTCTTGCGGCCGGGCAGGTTTGACAGAAGAGTGGTTTTAGACCTGCCATATATCAATGACCGGGAAGAGATTTTAAAAATCCACTGCCAGGGGAAACCTTTGGCTTTAAATATCAATCTGAGAGAGGTAGCAGAAAGAACTCCCGGATTCTCGGGAGCCGACCTGGCTAATGTGGTTAACGAAGCAGCTATCCTAGCTGCTAGGAGAAACAAACATCAGATTTTCCAAAAGGAGCTCTTGGAATCAATCGAAAAGGTATTGCTGGGGCCGGAAAGAAAAAGCCATGTTCTTTCTAAAAAAGAAAAAGAGATTGCTGCTTTCCACGAAGCGGGTCATGCCCTGGTTTCTGCTTCTCTGTCCGGAACAGAGCCTATAAGAAAGATTTCCATTGTCTCTAGGGGCATGGCTGCAGGATACACGATTAAGATGCCGATGGAAGATAAGAGGCTTAAAACAAAATCTGAATTCTTAGCAGAACTAGCTACTTTATTGGGAGGATATTGTGCAGAAAAAATAAAATTTGGAGAGATGACTACCGGAGCCGCCAATGATCTAGAAAAGGCTTCCCAATTAGCCAGAAAATTGGTAAAAGAATATGGGATGTCTTCTC
>CAZUVP010000084.1:0-1698 GCA_964623855.1 uncultured Candidatus Saccharibacteria bacterium
ACCACATTATTGAATAAGAAAACCAGCACTGGATAGCATTTAACTATCTGGCAAAGATTATAAAAGGGGAGCCCCGAATTTTGGAGCCGGAGAAGATAGAGGAAATCAAATGGTTTAAGCTTGATGACCTGCCAGAAAATCTAAGTCAGACCACTTCAGAGCCAATTCAGGAATATTTAAAATCGCTTGAATAGTTGCCCCCTTGACAAGATATGCTTATGGGTATATATTCAAAATAGATAAAGGTCAATAATAAATATTAAATAAACTATAAACTATTATGCCAAGATTTGACGGAACAGGTCCTGGGGGCATGGGTGCAGGAACCGGATGGGGAATGGGCCCTTGCGGTGCAGGAAGAGGCTGGGGAGGTAGAGGCTACGGCAGAGGCGGCGGTTACGGCAGAGGATTTGGTCGGAGAGGATTTGGGCCTTTTTACCAGAATCCTTACCAGAATTTAACCAGAAAAGAAGAATTGGAAATGATGGAAGATGAAGAAAAAGGACTGGGAGAAGAATTGAAAGCCTTAAAAGAGGAAATCTCCAGACTTAAGGAAAAGAAATAACCATCAAGGACTAAAATGACAAGACCTATAAAGCCAAGATGGGTTAGGTTTAACCCGAACGTGACTTATTTTAAGCCGGTAGCGGTACCTCTGCGCCTTCTGAAAGAAGTGGAGCTGGGGATAGATGAATTAGAGGCGCTGCGGCTTTGCGATTTGGAAGAACGGGAACAGATAAAGGCGGCTAAGCAAATGAAAATTTCCCAGAGTACGCTGCAGAGAATTCTGACTTCGGCTCATAAAAAGATTAGTGAGGCCTTGATAAAAGGAAAAGCCATCAAGATAGTAATGAGATAAAAAAACAACTTTTTTTAGGGTTGTTTTTTTATTGCAAAGTGATAATATATTATATCATAGTTCTTATCATTATTTATAAAGATAAAGAGAAAAATAGAAGGAGGATTAAAAAATGAAGACGGCAATTGATGTCCTGCGGAGCGAAAAGAGGTTTCTTTTATTGCCTGAGCGGCTTCCAAGCTTCTTGAAAAACATTTCGAGCATGCTTGGCGAAAGGACCTTCTCTGAAAACCAGGTGGTCAGAACAATCTACTTCAACAACGACGACTATCCGGTACCTTGGGGAGTTTCGGTAAAGGCCAGGAGATATCTTCCGGCTTTCTCCGAGAAGATCCTTATTAGTCCTGGGGAAATCTACCGGATAGAAATCAAGTCTTCTGGAAAGGAAGATGTTCGGGAGAAAATCCAGCAAGAGCTTCCTCTGGCCGAAGCCATTTCTTTTATTTCTGAAAAGCTGGAAATTGACCTGCGGCCCTACATGGTGGATGAGTACCGGAGAAAACATTTTGTCTCCGGGAAAAATCCTGATCTCCTGCGTCTGACTATAGACCAGGGAGTGAGATACGGCTTATTCACCAGTCTTTCTTCGCCAGCCGACTGGATAGGAGATGAGGAGTTTGTCCGTATTGAAATAAAGGCAGCTCCTGGGGTTGAAAACTCAGAAGAATACCAGCGTGTGCTCCAGTTGGTTGCAAACTACCAGCCTTTGCCTGTAATCTCAAAGAGAGAGCATGCTTTTTCTTTCGCAGGTCTAGTCATAGATAAAAAGGGAAATCTCCTGAGGAAAGAAACGACTGACTGCGAGATTGAAGCAAAGTTTCTTGTCCAGCATCCCGATC